>JAPPHZ010000030.1 GCA_028820935.1 bacterium
TGATGTGTATAAGAGTCAGTCTCGGGGGCTTGCGTTGTCTCGGTACTCGTCGCCTGGGTGGTCGTCGTCTCGGGGGCTTGCGTTGTCTCGGTACTCGTCGGCTGGGTGGTGGTGGTCGTTTCGGGGGCTTGTGTTGTCTCGGCGGTCGTGGGCTGGGTGGTCGAGGCGGTCTCGGCCGGCTCGGTGGTCTCCGCCCCGGCTGGGACGGTCCCGGCCGCTTCGGGGGTGTCGGTGGGCTCGAACTCCGGTACGGCGGTCTCGATGGGCTCGAACTCCGGTGCGGCGGTCTCGATGGGTTCGAACTCCGGTACGGTGGTGTCGGAGACGCCGTCCTCGGACGGGGTAGCGGCGGGCGCCGGCGAGGGGAGTGCGGTGGGGAGCGTGACCTGCTCCCGTCCGACCGCGGCCGACTGGGTCCGGCTCCCGAGGTATCGACCGAGGAACACCTCGAACACCGACACGAGCACCGTCGCGGCCGACGCGACCAGGAAGGCGCGCCGCGATCCGGCGAGGGCGCCCGCGCCGGACCCGGGCCGGGTTGCGCCCACCAACAGGGAACGGAGTCCCAGCAGCACGCTCACGCCCAGGCCTGCCGCAGCCACCGCGGCCAACAGGGTTAGAACCGTCCCGGCCAGCGGATCGGTCAGCCCTGCCACGAACCCGACCGCGCCGAACAGCACGAAGCCGGCCGCCGCCACGCCGGGGCGGTCCCTGGACAGGAGGCCGAGGAGAGCGCCGATCCCGAGCGAGACCAGGACGATCCCGATCACCAGCACCAGCTTGTCGTTGGTACCGAACATCGCGATGGCCCAATCCACCACAGGCACGGGGGTGACGTCGATGACCCGCTGTCCGATCGTCCGCACCAGTGACGGGGCGGACGGGGAGGCGCCTGCCACCAGCTCGGAGACGGCAAGAGCGGCGCCCGCCGCCACCGCACCCAGGAGGGCGAACCCGAGCAATAGCCGGGACGAGGGCGCCGGACCGGATTCGGAAGTAGAGGGGTCGCGTCCCATAGTCCTTAGATTAGGGCGGCTCGGCGCCATAGCCGGCGCTCGGTGGTGTGACCACCCGACCGGTTAGGCGGCGGAACTCGACGCTCCTATCCGGCGGGAGCGCGGCCGGTGGTGGCGATCTCGGGGGGTATCCGCTCGCCCCACCCCGTGGCCCGTTCCCACGCATGGGCCAGTTCGAGAACGGAGCGGTCGGCGTGAGGACGGCCCACCAGCTGCAGGCCGACCGGTAGCCCGTCGGGTGTGAAGCCGCCCGGGACGGAGATGGCGGGGTGGGTCGTCACCGTGATGTCGCTGCACGACCGCATCCAGTCGATGTAGGTCTCCATCCGGGTTCCGTCGATCTCGGTGGGGTATTCCACATCTACGGGGAAAGGGGGCACCTGGGTGACGGGCGCGGCCAGGAAGTCGAATCCTCCCTCCTCAGGCCTCATGAAGTCATGGACTCGGGCCACCAGCTCGCGGTGCCGGCGGCAGATGTCGGCGTAGTCGGCGATGGACATATCGAGGCCGGCCTCGATGTTCCAGATCACGGTCGCCTTCATCAGGTCCCGGTGCTCGGCGAGTAGCGGGGCATAGCCGACCGCGAACAGCCATGCCCGCCGGGCCTGGAAGATCTGGGCGGCGTCGGACAGGTCCGGCCAAGCCTCCACGACCTCGCAACCCAGGTCGGCCAGCAGGTCGGGAGCGTTTTCGAGGGCCGCCCTGATGAAGGGATCGACCGGAAGCCCGCCCGCGTCAGGTGACCAGGCCACCCTGGTGCCGGTCAGATCCCGTTCCAGGGAGCCGGCGAAGGCATCCGGTGACTGGTTGATCGAGACCGGCGAGCGAGGGTCCGGGCCGGCCATGGCCCGGAGGTAGAGGGCCACGTCCGCCACCGTCCGAGCCATCGGGCCCCTTACCGGGAGGGGAGACCACGGATCGTGGGCTGTGATGGCCGGTACCCGACCGGGCGACGGGCGGAACCCGACGATGTTGCAGAAGGCGGCGGGATTGCGGAGCGACCCGCCCAGATCGCTCCCGTCGCACAGCGGCAGCATCCGGGCGGCCAGCGCGGCGGCCGCACCCCCGCTGCTGCCGCCCGGTGTCCGGGTGAGCGCGTAGGGGTTGCGGGTGGGGCCGAAGACCGGGTTGAAGGTGTGGGATCCGGCCCCGAACTCGGGCGTGTTGGTCTTGCCCACCATCACCGCTCCGGCCCGGCGCTGGCGCTCGACGACGAGCGAGTCGGACGGAGGGAGGAAGTCGGAGAAGATAGGCGAGCCGAAGGTGGTGCGGATGCCGGCCGTGGCCAGCAGGTCCTTGTGGGCCACGGGCAGGCCGTGCAGCAGCCCTAGCGATTCGCCCCGGGCGTGTGCCTCGTCAGCGCCGTTGGCGCGTTCCACGGCCAGCTCGGGCGTCAGGGTCACCAGGGCGTTGACGATCGGGTTGAGCGCCTCGATCCGGGACAGGTGGGCGTCGAGCAGCTCGCGGGCGCTGAGTTGCCCTCGGGCCAGCAGCGAGGACATTTCGGTTGCGGGGAGCGAGCACAGGTCCATGGCGCCATTTGACCACATCGCGGCCGGGCACGGTTCGTCGGCGGTCCTGTCCGGTTACCCTGCCGCGCTGGAATCCGCTCCCGATCAGAAGTTCCGAGGCGTTTCGTGAGAATCTTTCCGGCGATAGACGTACTGGGTGGGGGCGTGGTGCGCCTGTTCCAGGGCGACTACGGCCGGGTCACCAGGTACGGGGAGTCGATCGGCGACCAGCTGGAAGCCTGGAAGGATGCGGGCGCCGCCTGGGTGCATGTCATCGACCTCGACGGGGCGAGGAAGGGAAAGCCCGATCCGTCCCTGTGGCGCCGGGTGGCCGCCCGTGGGGTGGCCGTCCAACTCGGAGGGGGCATCCGGAGCGCCGCTGACGCCGTAGCGGCGCTGGGGTGCGGCATAGACCGAGTGATCATGGGCACCAGCGCAGTCTGGTCGCCTGGCGTTCTGGCATCGACCGTCGAGCGAGCCTCGCCGGACCGGGTGGTGGCGGCGGTCGACGTCAGGGACGGCCGGGCCGGAGGCCAGGGTTGGCTGGACGAGGGCCGGGACTTCGAGCAGGTGGTCGAGAGTGCGCTGGAAGCCGGGGTGTCGACGTTCCTGGTGACCGCCATCGCTCGCGACGGCGCCATGACCGGCCCCGACCTGGAGCTACTCGGAGCGGTCCGCCGCCGGGCGCCCGATGCCGAACTGATGGCCGCAGGCGGTATCGCGACGATGGGCGACCTGCGCGATCTGGCCGCCGGAGGCATCGACGGGGCGGTGATCGGTCGGGCCCTCTACGAAGGCGGGATCGACCTAGCCGAGGCGCTGGGAGAGTTCCCGGGCTAGCCGGTCTGTCGGCAGCGATGATTCGTCGCGCTTTCCGGACAGGGGTTGAACGCGTCACCGCCCCGCCTTACGTTGCCTATCGCCAAGCACCAACACCGGCCGATGGCATGAGACGATCGGTTCGGCCGGCCCGAATGGAACATACAAGCTCGATGGAGCGAAGGCCGACCTCCGGCACCAACCCGGCGTGTCCGGCCACGCTCCGAAAGGCACGGCGGTGGTGGCGGGGGATGGGCCCGGTGCGTGGCGCCGCGTGGCGCGTTTTTCGCGTTCTCCGGAAAGGGAGTTGAATGCGTCACAAGACTCCCTTATGTTGATTATCACCGAACACTGACACCGGTACGGGAGGCCGATCACCGCCGTGTTGGTAGAATGTTGTCAGCCAACCTGAGGAAGGAAAGCTCCACGCATGACTAGCCAGGGAGTCACCGAGTCGCTAGTCGACGCGAAGGACGAAGCCCGTCAGGCAGAGGTACGGACCGATCTGGCCAAAGATATGAATCGGTTCACCTGGCGGGTCATCGGTTTCGTAACCGCTCTCGTGCTTGGATCGACCGGTCTCATCATTGCGGTGCTGCTAGGCGTCCCCTAGAAACGGAGGGTGTCAGCCTTGGAACGCTGCCTCCGAGGTTGGCGCAAGAGAACACGTGGAAGCAGGTACTTCGACGCGACGAGGCTGGCCGACTCAGCCGATGCCGTGTCTCAGCGGCGGAGTCGTGGAATACCCTGACGCCTATTGCCGCACATCGGGGGGAGCCAGCGAATCGTTCACCAGGCGATCCACCACCGCCCGTAGCGCCTCCCTGTCGTCGGCGCCCGACTCCAATGCCTTCCTGTAGACGCCCAGTTGGATGTCGGCGGAGGTACCCCGCTCGAGGATCGTTCGGGCATGCTCCACCTCGGACACGCAGCCGAGTGCTTCGGCATCGGGCCGCACTAGTTCGATCATCTCTTCCATCAGGTCGGGAAACGGCACCAGGACGCCCTTACCGAAGTCGATCAGCCGGTCGGCGATCCCGTATCGCTGGGCGCGCCAGATGTTCTCTGCGACCAGGAAGTTGGCGTAGCTCCGCCAGCGCTGGTTCTCCATTCTCAGCCGCCAGAGCATGCGCAGCAGGCACACGTAGAGGGCGGCGAGCGTGATGGTGTCCTCCATCTTGGTGGGCAGGTCGGTGATCCGCATCTCGAGCGTGGGGTAGCGACACGACGGACGGACGTCCCACCAGAGCTTCGAGGCGTCCTCGATGATGCCGGCGTTCACCAGGACATCCACGTGTCGTTGGTACTCCGCCCACGACTCGAACCTCTCTGGCAGACCGGTGCGGGGAATGGCGCCGAAGATGGCCGGGCGGTAGCTCTTGAGACCCGTGTCCCTGCCCTGCCAGAACGGTGAGGAGGCCGACAGGGCGAGGAGGTGGGGAAGGAAGTAGGAGATCTGTCCCATCAGGTCGATGCGGAGGTCCGGGTCCTCGATTCCCACATGAACGTGGAGTCCCGAGATCACCAGTTGCCGGGCGGTCCCTTGGAGGTCGTCGGCTAGCTGGCGGTAGCGGTCGCCGTCGGTCACCTGCTGCGTCTCCCAGCGGGTGAACGGATGGGTCGAGGCGGCGATCGGGGCCAGCCCGTAGTCGTCAGCCGCCTCCGAGACGGCGATACGCAGCAGCCCGATCTCTGCCCGCAGGTCCTTGAGGTTCTCGCAGACCGGGGTCCCGATCTCGATCTGGCAACTGAACAACTCGGGGCTCACCAAGCCGTGGCGCAGGGCCTTGACCTTCTCGATCAGACCCTGGGGCTGGTAGGACACGAGCGCCCCCGTATCGCGCTCGACCAGGAGGTACTCCTCCTCGATCCCCATAGTCCAGGAAGGTTCGGCAATCATAAGGTGAGTTTAGTGTTCTGCCTCTGTCGTCATCTGAACATTTCTGGCGATGGGGATGTGAATAGACAGAGGGAGTTGATCACGAGACATGGCGTGGGATCCTTCCGCAACCATCACATTTTCGGAAGGATACTGTAGTAATCTACTGAAATGATCTCGAATGCGGAAGACATTTCGGGCCAATACGTAGAATCCGACTGGAACGGGCGAACGGTCCGGGCGTGGGTACCGGCGCCGCTCCGAGAGCGCGCCCTGGTCTTGTCGGCCTCCACCGCTAGAGCCGGCGAGCGAGCCTGCGCGGCCATAAGGCTGGCGGAAGCGAGGCTGCCCGACCATTGGGAGCCGTTGGCCCGGCTGCTCCTGCGTAACGAGGGGATGGCCTCCTCCGCCATCGAGGGGCTGCGCGAACCGCCAGAAGCCGTCCTGATCGCAGGACGGACCGGCTCGGGTGGCGCCGCCGGCTGGGTCGCCGACAACCTGGTGGTTATCGATCGGGCCCTGGAGACCGCCCACGCGGCGTTGACCGTGGAAACCCTGCATGGCTGGCACAGGCAGCTCATGCGGTACGGGATGCTGCCGCCCGGCATGGTCGGGGCATTCCGACCGGTATTCGGCTGGGTGGGAGGTAGTACGCCCATGGACGCGACCTACGTTCCTCCGCCGCCGCAGGAAATCCCGAGACTGGTCGAGGATCTCATCCTGTTCGCGGACGGCAGCCCTCCGGACCTGGATCCGGTCTCCCACGCCGCCGTGATCCACGCCCAGTTCGAGGCAATCCATCCTTACGGAGACGGAAACGGGCGTCTCGGACGGGTACTGATCGGCCGGACACTGCACAGGAGGGGGGTGACCAGGTGTACCAGCGTTCCCATCAGCGTGGCCATCGCCCGCGATCCCGGCGGCTACCTTTCCGGCCTTCACCTCTTCGAGCAGGGCATGACCGACCCTTGGGTCAGGTGGTTCGCCGCGATGGCCGAGAGGGCCGCATCCGCCACCAGCCGGATCCTCGACCAGACCGATGCCCTTTTGACCCAGTGGGAGGAAGCACTCAGCGGGCTACGGTCCGACCACGGTGCCCGCGCCCTGCTCCCCAACCTCCCCGCCCATCCGCTACTCAGCGCCGGGGACGTGGCCGGGCTACTCGGCAGCAGCGAACGGAGCGCCCGCACGGCGCTGGCCGCGCTGGCCGACCGCGGCGTGGTGTCGCCGATCGACGTCCCGAGCACAGGCCCCGGTCGCAACCGCCACTGGTTCATCGCACGTGATCTGCTCCAACTCAGGCAGGCATGAGTCCGTTGATTCCAGAATGCCGTCAGTGCTCAGCGGACCGTGGCCAGTAACGGGTGGCGACTCGGTAAAGAGACAAGCCCTATGGCCCTACGCCTCACCGCGCCCGGACCTGATAATGCTTCGGGCACCATCCCTACCGACTGAAGATTGCGGGCCAGCTGACGATCATTCATCTTCCTCTCCACTTGTAGGCCGGGTAGGGCGCTTCTTCGACGCTCGTTCCATTCAAGAGGTACCGGATGTGCGCCGGCGGAGGGCTTCGAAGAGGACCAGGGCGGCGGCGGTGGCCGCGTTGAGGGAGTCGGCCGAGCCGGCCATGGGGATGCGGGCCATGGGGAAGCGTCCGTCCAGCCAGGTCTCGCTCAGCCCGTACTGCTCGGACCCCACCACGACGGCAACAGCGCCCGAGTAGTCCGCCTTCCAGTAGAGGTCCTGGGTCGAGGGGGTGGTGACGAGGGCCCTTATCCCGTGTCCGGCCATCCACCCGATGGCGCCGTCCGCGGTCGAGACCGCGAGCGGCACCGTGAACAGGCAGCCGAGCGAGGCTCGCACCACGTTGGGGTTGAACGGGTCGGTGGCGGGATCGGCCACGATGACCGCGCTCACGCCGGCGGCATCGGCCGTGCGCAGCATGGTTCCGAGGTTGCCCGGCTTCTCGATGCCTTCCATCACCAACAGGAGCGGATCGGGTGGCAGCCTGAGCCGCTCCAACCCGGTGTCGAACTGGGGCGCCACGGCCAGGAGCCCTTCAGGCCGGTCCCGGTAGGCGGCCTTCCGGAACGGATCGGGCGCCACCCGGTGGCGCCGGGCGCCTGACGCGACGATCCGCTCGACCAGGTCGGGCTCGTTGGTCCCGAGGAAGAGGCGATCGCACACGTAGACCTCATCGATGCGGATACCGGCGGCCACCGCCCGAGTGATCTCGCGGTAGCCCTCGATCAGGAACGAGCCCTCGCCATCCCGGTGGCGCCGGCTCCGGAGCCGCACCAGGCGCTTTACCTTGGGGTTGGCCGGAGAGGTGATCATCCGGATCCTTCGGCGGCCGACCAGCGATCCCGGTGGATGACGTCCCGGACGGGCCGTCGGCCTCTGTCCAGCGACCCCGACCTCCGATCGGGGGCGGGATGGCCGATCGTGACCACGCCGATCGGCGAGTACTCGTCAGGGATGTCCAGCAAGGCCGCCAGACCGGACATGGCATGGCAGCCGAGGAAGCCGGCCGCCAAGCCCTCGTCCACGGCCGCCAGGAGTATGTTCTGGAGGGCGGCTCCGGCGTCTATCCACCAGTAGGGGACCGGCCATTCGACCTCTTTACCGTCGGGTGACTTGTCGGGTTCCCGGTAGCGGCGCCGGTAGGCGTCCTCCGAGGCGCACACGACCACGTGGACCGGAGCCCGGCTGATCCACGGATCGAACCCGGCCTCGACGTAGCGGGCCTCGCCCGCCAGCGCGGCGATCTCGGCCCGGTCGGTCCGGTCGGTCACCACGACGAATGCCTGGCCCTGGGAGAACCCGGCGCTCGGGGCCCTCCGTCCCGCATCGACGATCCGTTCCAATGCCGCCGGATCCACAGGACTGCCGGTGTAGTTGCGCACCATCCGCCGCCGTGTGATCACCTCACGGAACTCCATGGCATCGTACGGTAGTTCCGGGACCTGTCAGGATGGCGATACGCGCCCGGGGTCAGACCGTCTGGACCGACCTGGCCAGATCCTCGAGAGCGGCCTTGGCGTCGGCGAACATCATCAGGGTGGTGTCGCGGTAGAAGAGCGGGTTGTCGATACCCGCGAAGCCGGGGGAGAGGCTGCGCTTGACGACTATGACGGCGCCGGCCCGGTCCACGTCGAGGATCGGCATCCCGAAGATCGGCGAGGAGGGGTCATCCCTCGCCGAGGGGTTCACCACATCGTTGGCGCCCACCACGAGCGCCACATCCGTGCGGGGGAAGTCATCGTTGATCTCGTCGAGGTCGAGCAGTTGCTCGTAGGGAACGTCCGCCTCTGCCAGCAGGACGTTCATGTGCCCCGGCATCCGTCCGGCGACAGGGTGGATGGCATAGCGCACTCCCACGCCGCGAGCGGCCAGCCGGTCGGTCAGGTCCCGGGCGCTGTACTGGGCCTGGGAGACAGCGAGGCCGTAGCCGGGGACCACGATCACGGAGCGGGCATAGGCGAGCGTCACGGCGGCATCGTCCACGGTCGCACGGCGAACCAGGCCACTTCCTATCCCTTCGGGCGGCGACTCGTCGTCTCCTCCGAAGGCTGCGAACAGGACGTTGGCCAGGGAACGGTTCATGGCTCTTGACATGATGGTGGTCAGGACCAGGCCGGATGCGCCCACGAGCGCGCCCGAGATGATGAGGGCCTCCGAACTGATGACGAAGCCGGTGGAAGCCGCGGCCAGACCCGACATCGAGTTGAGGAAGGCGACGATTACCGGCATGTCGGCGCCGCCGATCGGCAAGGTTCGGGTCACCCCCAGCAAGGCGGCCAGGGCGATCAACAGCCATAGGGCGCCCCGGTCGCCCGAGGACGCCATCCAGACACCCGAACCCACCACGGCTGCGGCGAGAGCCGAGTCGAAGACCATCTGTCCCCCGAACAGCAGGGGTCGGCCCGGGATCAGGCCCTGGAGCTTCCCGAACGCCACGAAGCTGCCGGTGAACGTGGCGATGCCCAGGGCGCAGGAGAGGGTGACCGTGACCGCGGTCTCGGCCGCCGAGGATCCGTTCGCCAGGAACTCGGCTGCCGCCACCATGCCCGAGGCGGCGCCGCCGAAGCCGTTGAAGGCCGCCACCAGCTGCGGGACTCCGGTCATCGCCACCCGCCGGGCCAGGATCGTGCCCGCGGTACCGCCCACCACGAAGCCGGCCACTATCAGCGTGTAGTCGACGATGCCCGCCCGGAGCAGCGTCACCACTATCGCGATCAGCATCCCTACCGCACCCATGAGGTTGCCCGACCGGGCGGTCAACGGCGAGCTCAACCGCTTCAGGCCGAGGATGAACAGCGTGGCGGCGGCCAGGTAGAGAAGGGTGGAGGCGGCGTCGCTCAACTCTCGTCCCTCCGCGACAGTCCCTGGCGCGTGCCGAACATCTCCAGCATCCGGTCGGTTACCAGGAACCCGCCGACCACGTTGATGGTGGCGAAGGTCACGGCCAGGAACCCGAGGATGCCGGCGACGAGACCTCCCCGCCCCGCCACGAGGAGGGCCCCGACCAGGGTGATCCCGGAGATGGCATTGGATCCGGACATGAGCGGGGTGTGCAGCTGTGGAGGAACCTTCGTGATGACTTCGAAACCGACGAAGGCGGCGAGGACGAACACGGTGATGCCGATGGCGAGTGTCATAGCTCCACCTCGATCCGGGCCAGAACATCGGGATGGACCACGTTGCCGTCCCGGGTGATCGTCACTCCTGCCCGGATCTCGTCGTCGGCGCCGGTGGTCGCAGGGTCGCTGAGATAGCTGAAGAGCTCGTAGGCGTTGCGGGCGAAGGTCCTGGAGGCGTCGCCGGCGGGTCGCGCCTCGAGGTCGGTCGGCCCCACCACCGTGACGCCTTCCACCCGGACCACCTCGTCCGGAACGGTCAGCACGCAGTTCCCTCCCCGCTCCGCGGCGCCGTCGACGATCACCGACCCGCGCCGCATGCCGGAGACAGCCCTCGCGCCGATCAGGGTGGGAGCGGGCCTCCCCGGGATGGCGGCGGCCGTTATGACCACGTCGGCGGCTGCAACGTGCGGCTCCAGGCCTTCCAGCAGGCGGCTGCCGTCGCCGTCGGAGAGCGGGCGGGCGTACCCGCCGGAAGCGGAGGAGTCCTGTTGGGTCACATCCAGGTCGATGAAGGAAGCCCCCAGGCTCCGGACCTGTTCAGCGGCGCTCGCCCGGACATCGTATCCCCTGACCACCGCTCCGAGGCGTCGAGCGGTGGCGATGGCTTGCAGGCCGGCCACACCGCACCCGAGCACCAGCACCGTCGCGGGCCGGATCGTTCCAGCCGCGGTCACCATCATGGGGAAGATGCGGGGGAGACGGGAGGCGGCTTCCAGCACCATCTCGTATCCGGCCAGCGTGGCCTGGGATGACAGGGCGTCCATCGACTGGGCCCGGGTGGTCCTGGGCAGGGTCTCGAACGCGATGGCCGTCACCTCCGCCCCGGCGAGGGCTCGCATGGCGTGCGGCTCATCCAGCGGCCGGAGGAGACCCAGGAGCCAGGCGCCCGGAGTCATCCTGGAGAGCTCGCCATCACCGGGAGGTCCGACCGTCACCACCGCTTCGGCTTCCCACGCCGAGCCGACCATCTCGCATCCCGCTTCCCGGAATGCTCCGTCCGGCAGGCCGGCGGCCTCACCGGCACCGTGCTCCACTCGGACCGCATGGCCGTCGGCCACGTATCGCTCGGCGATCTCGGGGGTGATCCCGATGCGGGTTTCGGGGCTCGGCTGCCGCGGGGCTCCGATGTTCATTCGTTATCCGGCTCCGGTCGGGGCCCTTCGGGGAAGGATTTCAAGTCGTCAGGCTTCAGCCACGGCAGCGGCTATCCGGTCCCCCAGTTGGTCGGTGGAGGCCCCCATGTCGGGTCCTCCCATCGATCTCATGGTGGGTAGCACCGCGCCGACCGCATCCTCCACGATCGACGCCGCCCGGTGTTCGCCCAGGTGGGACAGGCACATGGCGGCGGACAGCACCGCGGCCACCGGATTGGCCCATCCTCGTCCAACGATGTCGGGCGCCGAACCGTGTACGGGCTCGAAGAGGGACGGGTAGGCGCCCTCGGGATTGATGTTGCCGCTCGCGGCCAGGCCCATGCCGCCCTGCACGGCCGCGCCGAGGTCGGTGATGATGTCGCCGAACAGGTTGTCGGTGACGATCACGTCGAAGCGCTCGGGCTGGGTGACCAGGTGCAGGCACATGGCGTCCACGTGAGCGTATTCCACCGCCACGTCGGGGTAGTGCTCGGCGATCTCGTGAAGGGTGCGGTACCAGAGGCCTCCCGAGTACGTGAGGACGTTGGTCTTGTGTCCCAGGGTCAGGTGTTTTCGCCGTCCCGTGGCCTGCTCGAATCCGTACCGGACGATCCGCTCGACGCCGAAGCGGGTGTTGAGTGACTCCTCGACGGCTACCTCCGCCGGAGTGCCCTCGCGGAGTACGCCGCCCGATCCGACGTACAGCCCCTCCGTGTTCTCCCTGAGGACGAGCATGTCGCAGCGGTCGGGAGTGAGACCCGCGATCGGGGTTGTTGCTCCGGGCAGCAGCTTTATGGGTCTGAGGTTCACGTAAAGCTCGAAGTTGAATCTCAGCCTGAGGAGCAGCCCTCGTTCCAGGATTCCTGGCGGCACGTCAGGCGTGCCGACCGCTCCGATCAGGATGGCGTCGAAGCCGGCGAGTTCCTGCTCCACCGAGTCGGGCAGGACCTCGCCGGTGGCGAGATACCGGTTCCCTCCCAGGTCGTAGTCCACGGTCTCTACAGCAAAACCGCACCGGTCGCCGGCTGCCTCCACGGCCTTGAGAGCCTGAACGATTACCTCGGGTCCGATTCCATCTCCGGCGATGACCGCCAGCCGGTGCCGTCGTTCGCTCATCAGCGGTGATTTTAACCGTCCATCATAAGGTTTTAGTGGTCTCTTGGGAGGGTGCCGGAAAAGACGGGGATTGGTTGGCCCGCGCGAGGCTTCTACCTGGGGTCTTGTTTCCGGCTATCGGGCCAACGGGACAGTATTTCAGTACCCTCCTAGGCCGCCGTCCCGGCGCCCGCAGTCAGCACCCGGTTAAGGGCTTCTACGAACGCACGGCCCGAACCTTCAACCACATCGGTAGAGATTGCTCGCCCGCTCCGGGACATACCGTCGATCTGGATCACCACGTTGACCTCGGCCATGGCGTCGGCGCCGGACGTGACCGGCACCACCCGGTAGTCGAGGAGGTGGGGGTTCAGCCCGGATGCCTTCTTGAGCGCGGCGAAGGTGGCGTCCACCATCCCGCCCCCGGTGCCGGTGAACTCCTCGGTCTCGGTTCCGTCACCCCGCGCCACCACCACGGTGGCGGTGGGCTCCACGTCCGTTCCCCCTCGCACCCGCATCGACACCATCCGTATGGCGTCCGGGACGCGGCGGCTTTCGTGGCGGATGATGGCCCGCAGCTCCTGCTCGTTGATCTCCACCTTCCGGTCGGCCATCTCCTTGAAGGCGAGGAAGGCCTCGTTGAACTGGTCATCCTCCAGAACGATGTCGAGCTTGGAGAGCGCGTCGGCGAATCCGGCGCGTCCGGAGTGCTTGCCCAGCACGATCTGGCTGGTCGCTCCCACCGACTCCGGATCCATGATCTCGTAGGTCTCCCGGTCACGGAGCACCCCGTGCTGGTGGATGCCGGACTCGTGGGCGAAGGCGTTGCGCCCCACGACCGCCTTGTTGAACTGGATGGGATACCCGGTGAGCCGGGAGACCAGCCGGCTGGTGGGCACGATCTCGGCGGTGTTGGCGCCGACCTCCACCCCGAAATGGTCCTGGCGGGTGGTGACGGCCATGATCACCTCCTCGGTGGAGGTGTTTCCTGCCCTTTCGCCGATCCCGTTGATGGCGCCCTCGATCTGGCGGGCCCCCGCATGGATGGCGGTCAAAGAGTTGGCGACGGCCAGCCCGAGGTCGTTGTGGCAATGGGTCGACACGATCACATCGTCCCTGCCATCGAGCACTTCGTCGTACACCCGCCGCAGCAACTCGACATAGTCCTGGGGGGTGGCGAAGCCCACCGTGTCGGGGATGTTGATGGTGGTGGCACCCTCCCGGACCGCCGCCTGGCAGGTGGCGATCATGAAGTCCGGGTCCGAGCGGGTGGCGTCCTGGGGAGAGAACTCGACATCGTCCGTATAGCGCCGGGCCCGGCGGACCGACTCGATGATCGACTGCATCACCTCGGTCGGGGTCTTGCGGAGCATCCGTTCCATGTGGATGGGGGAGGTGCTCTGGAAGACGTGGATCCGGTGGCGCTCGGCGTGGCGGACCGCGTCGTAGGCGCGGTCGATGTCGTCCGGCGTGCACCGGGCCAGCGAGGCGATCACCGGGCCCTTGACCAGCTTCGCGATCTGGGAAACGCCGTAGAAGTCGCCGTCGGAGGCGGACGCGAAGCCGGCCTCGATGACATCCACCTGCAGCCTGGCCAACTGCCGGGCGATCGTGAGCTTCTCGTCAGGGGTCAGGGCGATTCCCGGCGCCTGCTCCCCGTCTCGGAGGGTGGTGTCGAAGATGATCAGTTTGTCCTGTGGCATGGCAGTCTGCTCCGGTTGGAAGAGGTGGGTGGGTTGGCGGTGATGAAGGGAGGGGGCGCCTCCACGACCCTACGTCAGGTCGTGGAGGCCCGTTAGGAGCATGCTGAAAAAGACGGGGATGTGTGGGCCCGCCACGCGCCGATCTCCGTTCCGTTGCCGGCTATCGGGCCAATTGGACATTTTTCAGCACACTCCTAGCCCCGGAAGCCGCCGGAGCAGGAACCGGCCGGGACCGACCGGTGCGGGAGTGGGCGACGGATGTTCCATGCCGCCCATCAGCCGCTCGGCGTCTTGGGGGTGAGGAAGGGCATCAGCTCGCGGAGGCCGGCGCCCACCTGCTCGACCTGGTGGCTGCGCTCAGCCGCCCGGCGCCGCAGCAGCTCGGGCGCTCCGGCCCTGGCCTCGGCCATCCACTCGCGGGCGAACCGTCCCGAGCGGATATCGGCCAGCACGTCCTGCATGACCCGCCGGGTCTCGTCGGTGATGATCCGCGGGCCGGTGCTGTAGTCGCCCCACTCGGCCGTGTCGGAGACCGAGTATCTCATCCAGGACAGGCCGCCCTCATACATCAGGTCGACGATCAGCTTCAGCTCGTGGAGGGTCTCGAAGTAGGCCGACTCGGGTGCGTAGCCCGCGTCTACCAGCGTTTCGAAGGAGGCCGTGACCAGTGCCGACAACCCGCCGCAGAGGATGACCTGCTCCCCGAACAGGTCGGTCTCCGTCTCCTCGCGGAAGGTGGTCTCCAGCACGCCGGCCCGGGTGCCGCCGATACCCCACGCGTAGGCCAGGCCGAGTCCATGGGCGCCGCCGGTTGCGTCCTGGTGGATCGCGAGCAGGCACGGCACCCCTGAGCCCTCCGTGTAGGTGCGTCGTACCAGGTGTCCGGGACCCTTCGGCGCCACCATCAGCACGTCGAGGCCCGGGTCGGGGGTAATCTCGTCGAAGTGGATGTTGAAGCCGTGAGCGAACATCAGGGCGTCGCCGTCCGCCAGATTGGGGGCGACCTCGGCTGCGTAGAGGTCCGCCATGTGCTGATCGGGCACCAGCATCATCACCACGTTCGCCCAGTCGGAGACCTCCGCCACGGTTCCGACCGTAAGACCCTCGTCCTGGGCCTGGATGCGGCTCCGGGACGACTCCCTGAGGCCGACCCTCACCTCGATTCCCGACTCCCGCAGGTTCAGGGCGTGGGCGTGACCCTGGCTCCCGTATCCGATGACCGCCACCCTGCGGCTCGATACGGCGGCGGGATCGGCATCGTCGTCATAGAAGATTGCAGCCATGTCTACCTTCCGGGGATCGCTGACCGGTCGGGAATCGTAACGGGGCGGCGGCGGAACGTCATCCCACGGCCTTGAGCTTGCGGGCCTTGGGTTCGCGGTTCATGGCGATCCGTCCCGACTTCACCAGGTCGACGAGTCCGAACGGGCGGATCAGCTCGAGCAGATCGTTCAGCTTGGTGGGCGAGCCGGTGACCATGAACGTGATGGAGTCCACACCCACGTCGACCGGAGTCGCCCTGAAGATGGTGGCCAGCTGGAGGACCTCGGAGCGTTGCCGGGAGTTGGCCCGCACCCTGACCAGCATGATCTCGCGCTCGATCGAGGACCCGGGGTCCAACTCGGTGATCTTCACCACGTTGACCAGCTTGTGAAGCTGCTTCTTGACCTGCTCCAGCTCGGGCGCCCGCACCACGATGGTCATCCTCGACAGCCCCGGGTCGGCGGCCGGCCCCACCGCGAGGGAGTGGATGTTGAATCCCCGCCGGGCGAACAGCGATGAAACCCTCGCCAGGACACCTGGTTTGTTCTCCACCAGGACGCTCAATACCTGTTGCTCGGTCACAGATCCTCCGGTCCGTTGAGGACGATGTCGTTCGATCCGCCGGCGGGCACCATCGGGAATACCATCTCGTCCCGGTCCACCACGAACTCGGCCACCACCGGCCGGTCGTCGATCTCGAGCATGGTCTCGATCACCTGATCCACCTCGTCCGCCCGGGTGGCGCGCAGCCCCGCGCAACCCATGGATTCGGCCAGCTTCGGGTAGTCCGGGAGCTGTTGCCCGAGGTCGGAGGCGGAGAACCGCTCGTTGTAGAAGAGGCGTTGCCACTGGCGGACCATGCCGTGCGCGGCATTGTTGAACAGGGCCACCTTGATGGGGATCCGCTCGTAGGCGGCGGTTATCAGCTCCTGGACGGTCATCTGGAAACAGCCGTCGCCGTCCACCGCGATCACCTGCTGATCGGGCATGCCGGCCTTGGCGCCGATGGCCGCAGGCACCGCGAACCCCATCGTGCCCAGCCCGCCGGAGTTGATCCAGTGGCGGGGCTGGTCGAACCGCCAGTACTGGGAGGCCCACATCTGATGCTGTCCCACGCCAGAAACCACGATGGCGTCATCGTCCGCCCGGTCCCGCAGGCGGCTGATCACGTGCTGGGGCTTCAGCGGACCGTCGGACTGCTGGTCGAAGCGGAGCGGGTACCGTTCCTGCCAGGTCCTGATGGTGGTCCACCACTTCTCCAACTCCGGGGTCGGCCTGTCTCCCCAGCGCTCGCACATCGCCTCCAGTATCAGGCGGGCGTCGCCGACGATCGGAACCTCCGGAACGCGCACCTTCCCGATCTCGGCCGGATCGATGTCGGCATGTATCACCTTGGCGAACGGTGCGAAGGCGTCCGGATCTCCGGTGACGCGGTCGTCGAAACGCACGCCGATGGCCACCAGCAGATCGGCCTTCTGCATGGCGGTGGTGGCGGCGTAGAGGCCGTGCATCCCGGGCATTCCCAGGGTGTTGGGATGGTTATCGGAGATGGCGCCCCGACCCATCAGGGTGGTGATGACCGGCATGTTCGTCATGCGGGCGAAGGCGGTCAGGGCTTCGCTCCCTCCCGCTTTGATGATGCCGCCCCCGACGTAGAGAACGGGGCGTTCCGCGCTCTCGATGAGCCGGATGGCCTCCCGCACGCGGCGGGGGTGGGGGGAGACGGTGGGGCGGTATCCCGGCATGGCCACCGGCTCCGGATCCCGCCACGGCACGCGGGCGTTGAGCACGTCCTTGGGGATGTCGACCAGCACCGGTCCGGGACGTCCGGTTGACGCCAGGTGGAACGCCTCGGCGACGGTCTGGGCGATCTCCTCAGCGTGGGTGACGAAGTAGTTGTGCTTGGTGGCCGGCATGGTGATGCCGGTGGTGTGCGCCTCCTGGAAGGCGTCGTTACCGACCGCGTGCGTGGGCACCTGCCCGGTGATGGCCACGATGGGAACCGAGTCCATCAGCGCGTCCGCCAGCGGAGTTACCAGATTGGTGGCGCCGGGGCCCGAAGTGGCCATCGCCACGCCGACCTTCCCGGTAGCCCATGCGTAGCCCTCGGCCATGTGGCCGGCCCCCTGCTCGTGGCGGGCGAGGATGTGACGGAATCCGGCGTCGAGCAGCGGGTCGTAGGCGGGGAGGATGGCGCCGCCGGGGATGCCGAAGGCGGTGTCGACCTCCTGGTATTCGAGTGCTTTGATCAGTATCTCTGCGCCGGTGAACATGCCCATCTGCTTCCTTGCTGTTCTCGCTGGTTCCTGTGGTGCTCTCATACAGAAAGCCCTCCGGACGGAGGGCTTGAGCGCACACGCCGCGTTGCGACGGTGCGCTACATAAGTACTAGTACGAGGCTGCGGCCGGTCATGAGAAGCCGAAGTATGGAGCATGCGGGCCGTGATGTCAACATTTGTGCCGACATAAATCGGCGTTGACATAGCGGTCCGCCACCTGCTTACGATTGGGGAATGCGCAAACCGGAACGCCGACTCCTCCGCCAGGTTGTCGAAGTGGCCCGCGGGACCCTCCGAGAAATGGAGTGGCGGGAAGTGCCCCGGTCGATGCATCGAGTCGCGCAGAGCACGGGACAGCGGTTACCGGCGCCCCTCGAGAAGCTTGTCCTCAAGGAGATCGACCAGGACGAGTGGTTGCGCGAGCAGGTGGCAGAGGACTTCGACGGTTCGGAGAAGGGCGACGACCCCCACGAGCAGGCGGCCGCGCTCTTCCTGCTGCGGCCGGACGGTTGGGAGGACCGCTTGGAGCGGATCCGCCGCGACCTCCGCGACGCCTGGAACTCGGCTCGTATCGAACGCCACGAGCGGCGGATCGGCGAGTTGGAGTCGGAGCTGAAGAAGTGGAAGGGCGATGCCCGGCAAGCCCGTGTGGAAGCGGAGGAAGCGAGGCGCAAGGCCGACCGCCGGGTGGAACAGGCATGGGAGGAGGCTCGATCCACGGTGGAACCGGAGCTCATCGAAACCTGCGATCAGCTGAGAAGGGACAACCGCCGGCTGGCAGGCGATCTTGAGGCGGCCCGCGCCGAACTGGAGAACACCGGGCAACGCCTCGCCGAGACGCGTGGGGACTTGGAGAGGGAGCGGCGGATCGAGCATGCCCCACCCGCCCCGCCCGCAGGGCTGAACGTGTGGGCGGATATGGATGCGGTGGAAGCAGCCCGTCAACTGGATGGGGTGGTGCAGGCCTTCTTCCCGGGACCGGCGCCTGTCGTGATGGAGCCGGCTCCCGCCGGATCGAAGCCGCTCGTCCTGCCGGCAGGAGTGGCGCCCTACAGCCCGCAAGCAGTCGAGTGGTTGATCGAGTTGGACCGGCCGTTCGCGCTGCTGGTGGACGGCTACAACGTGACCGCCAAGATGTATCCGCCCGATCGGTTCAGCCGTCCCGAGATAAGGGATCGCTTGCAGAACGACCTCGCCGAGTTGAAGGTAAGGGCGAGGGGGCGTCCCCGCATCACGGTGGTGTGGGACTCGGGCCGGGCAAGCGAGACGAGCGCCGAGACCCTGCCCAACGGGATCGAGGTCAGGTACACGCGTGAGGGATGGAAGGCCGACGACGAACTGATCGACCTAGCCGGAGGCCTGGGCGCCTCGGCGGCGGTGGTCTCCAGCGATCGCGAGGTCCGGGAACAAGCCCAGCGGGCCGGATCGCTGGGCCTGTGGAGCGAGGCCCTCGCCACCTGGGCACTCAACGGCTGAAGCGAAGCCCTAGACGCCCCTCTCCGAGAGCGCGTACCCCGAGACGTAACCCGGGTCGCTTGCCTATCCGCGGAAGAAGCGGCCCACCAGGTTGACCACGATCGTGAGCAATAGGCTCGCCACCAGCATCGAGGTGAGCGGGATGAACACGACCGACCGGTCCCCGACCCGCCGGATGTCGCCCGGCAGGTTGCCGAACCAGGAAAGAAGCCCGAACCGGGCCGCCAGGCCGGCCGCGATGGCGATCAAGCCCCCGATTATCAGAAGATTGCTGACGCTTCGCATGCCGCTGCCCACGCTACCCGGACGACCGGCATCACTAAGGTCAGGCCGCCTATGCAGGTTATGTGTACGAGGCGGGGCGGATCCGTGGAGAAGCGGTCAAGCACTCGGGCGACTGCGTGACCGGGTTCAACGCCATACGAGTAGACCGGCGCCGTAGGCGGGCTCAGTTGATTCTGGTAGTGGCGTTTGTGGTGGTCGTGTCCGTGCTGGCTACGCCGGACCAGGCCAGGGGGCTGGCGGCATCGGTCCCGACCGGTGACGGCCCTGCTGCTTCCGAAGGGTCGGTCGAGGACCTGGATACGAGAAGCCGCTCCGGGCAAGCGTCCGGGTCTGTCGTCAGCGGCGTCGTGGCGAGCAGTGTCGGTACCCGGCCTAGCGGCGCGTCCTCGGCAGGAGGTGTGGGTGCAGCATTTTCCGCAGTGTCCGCCGGCGGCGATCATTCCTGCGCGTTGCGGACCGACGGAACCGTCTCGTGCTGGGGCGACAACTCGCGGGGGCAGGCCGATGCTCCCTCGGGATCGTTCACCCAAGTCTCCGCCGGAGGCAGGCATTCGTGCGGGTTGCGTACCGACAGGACCATCGACTGCTGGGGCGATAACGACTCGGGACAGGCGACCGCACCCTCGGGATCGTTCACGCAGGTCTCCGCCGGCGGCGATCATTCGTGCGGGATCCGGACCGACGGGGCTGTCCACTGCTGGGGCAACAACTTTCTCGGGCAGACGAATACCCCCTCGGGGTCGTTCACCCAGGTCTCCACCGGCAGCAGGCGGTCGTGCGGGTTGCGGATCGGCGGGACCATCAGTTGCTGGGGCGAACCGAGTGAGAAGTGGCCTTCGGGGTCGTTCACGCCTGCGGGGTCGTTCACAGCGGTGTCTGTCGGCTGCGGGTTGCGGACCGACGGGACGATCACGTGCTGGGGCGACCACTTCGGAGCGACTGTGCCATCGGGGTCGTTCACCCGGGTCTCCACCTACACCGCCGTCGCTGTGTCCTGACGCAGGAGGCTGTCGTTCCCCACCCCTCGTGCCCGGTGTCTATCCAGCCGCGACCGGTAGGTTGATCCCTGCGCTACCGTGGCTCTCCGGCCACTCACGTCCGACGCGCAGGAGGATGCCATGCCCAACCCCGTAGTCCACTTCGAGATCCAGTCCACGGAGCCCGCCAAGAGCCGGGATTTCTTCAGGGAAGTCTTCGGATGGCAGATCGAGGTGGCGACAGAGATGGAATACGGCCTCGTGAACACCGGCGCCGAAACGGGGATCAATGGCGGTATCGAAGCCTCGCCCACCGGGGAGAACCAGGTGATGATCTACATCGAGGTCGACGACATCCAGGGCTACCTGGATCGGGCGGTGGCCGCCGGCGCCGGGGTGGTCATGCCGGTGACGAGCATTCCCGGCGCCGTGACCTTTGCCGTGTTCTCGGACCCGGCCGGCGCGGTGGTCGGCATCGTCGACAGCGAGACACCCCCGGCCGAATAGCGGCTAGACGTTCAGGCGTCGGTCACGCATCCGGTGCTTGCTGTTGACACCGTCCGGATGTACCTGGCCAGGGTGCCACGGGTGGCCTTGAGCGGCGGGGGCGTCCAGGCCGCCTGACGGTCGGCCAACTCGGCTTCGGATACGTCGAGGGTGATGGTCCGGGCCACCGCGTCTATCGAGATCCGGTCCCCGGGTTCCACCAGCGCGATCGGGCCGCCCTCCTGGGCTTCTGGGCAGACGTGACCCATGATGAAACCGTGGGAGCCGCCCGAGAAGCGGCCGTCCGTGATCAGGGCGACGTCCTGGCCAAGACCGGCGCCCATGATGGCTGAGGTGGGTGTGAGCATCTCGGGCATGCCCGGCCCGCCCTTCGGGCCTTCGTAGCGGATGATGATCACCGATCCGGGCCCGATCTCGCCCCGCTCCAGGGCGGAGAGCATTTCCTCCTCGCTGTCGTAGGGCAGCGCCGTGCCCGTGAAGGAGAGGCCTTCCTTGCCGGTTATCTTGGCTACCGCCCCCTCGGGGGCCAGGTTGCCCCGGAGAATCTGGATGTGGCCGGAGTCCTTCACCGGGTTGTCCCAGGGCGCTATCACCAGCTGCCCCTCCGCCAGGCCGGGCAGGTCGGCGAGGTTCTCGGCCATGGTCCGGCCGGTCACGGTCAGGCAGTCTCCGTCAATGGCGCCCCGTTCCAGCAGCATCCTCAGCACCGCCGGTGTCCCCCCAACCTCATGCAGGTCCTCCATCACATACCGGCCGGAGGGCTTGAGGTCGCCCAGGTAGGGGATGCGGTCGCTGACCGGCTGGAAGTCCTCGATGTCCAGATCGACCCCGGCCGAGTGGGCCATGGCCATGAGGTGCAGCACTGCGTTCGTGGAGCCGCCCAGCACCATCGTGATGACCATGGCGTTCTCGAACGCAGCCCGGGTCATGATTTGGCCGGGGCGGATGTCCTTCTCGAGAAGCCTCCGGATGGCGGCACCCGCCTCCCGGCACTCGGCCGCCTTGCCCGGGTCGGTAGCCGGCGTGGAGGAGCTGTAGGGGAGGCTCATCCCCAAGGCCTCGATCGCAACCGCCATCGTATTGGCCGTGTACATGCCCCCGCAGGCGCCGGCGCCGGGGCAGGCATTGCGGACCACGTCAAGCCGATCATCCTCGCTCAGGCGGCCGGCGATCGCCTCGCCGTAGGACTGGAAGGCCGACACGATGTCGATCGGGTCGCCGTGGCGGCTGACGCCGGCCCGGATGGTGCCCCCGTAGATCATCAGCGCCGGACGGTCGATACGGGCCATCGCCATGACCGCCCCCGGCATGTTCTTGTCGCAGCCCGGGATGGAGATGTTGGCGTCGTACCACTGGGCGCTCATGACGGTCTCGATGGAGTCGGCGATGAGATCCCTGGACTGGAGCGAGTAGGACATGCCGTCGGTTCCCATCGACATCCCGTCCGAGACCCCGATGGTGTTGAAGCGCATCCCCACTAGGCCGGCCTCGGTGACCCCCAGCTTGGCCTGGGCGGCCAACTCGTCCAGGTGCATGTTGCAGCTGTTGCCCTCGTACCACATCGAGGCGATCCCGACCTGGGCCTTCGACATGTCGCCGGGCGTGAGGCCGGTGGCGTAGAGCATGGCCTGCGAGCCGCCCTGGGAGCGTTCCTGGGTTATCCGTCTGCTGACGCGGTTTATAGCTGTTTCCATGCGCGCCAATCATAGATTGAGTGACCAGTTCGTACAGACCACTAGCCTTGCCGACATGCTCCTCCCGCCCGATCGAAGGCTTCCGGCCGTCGGGCCGCAGGATGGCGATGATCGTGGTGGTCGATGCTGATCGTCAGCGACGTGCATGGCGCTTTCACCGAGTTGGCCCGGGTCGCCTCACTTGGAGGGCCTCTCCTGGTGCTCGGGGATCTGATCAACTTCGTGGACTACCGCACCGGCCGGGGGATCGCCGCCGACGTGTACGGCCCCGAGTACGCCCGGGAGTTCATCCGTAACCGAGCGACCGGCGACTGGCCGGCCAACCGCCGCCTGTGGCGCCGCGTCCAGGAGGGGCGGGAGTCCGAACTGGCCGAACGCATCCGCGCCGAGGTGCGCCGTCAGTACCGGGCCGCCCGCCGGGCCCTGCTCCCCGCCGAGAAGGCCTATGTGATCTACGGCAACGTGGATTGGCCGGAGGAGATGGCGGTCGTGCTGGGGGATGAGGTCAGGCTGGTGGACGGCGAGGTGGTCGAGATCGAGGGCTACTCGGTCGGGTTCGCCGGGGGAGGGGTGCCGACCCCGGCCCGGGCCCGCGGTGAGGTGGCGCACGAGGCCATGGCCGCCAAGCTTGACGCCCTGGGACGGGTGGACATTCTCTGCACCCATGTCGCCCCCTCGGTGGCGCCGCTCCGGCGGGACGTGGTCACGGGCATACTGGAGCGGTCGTCCCCGGTGGTGCTGGACTACCTGGCAACCCACCGGCCCCGCTACCACTACTTCGGAGACATCCACCAGCCCCAGGCACAGGAGTGGCGGGTGGGCCGTACCGTCTGCCGCAATGTCGGCTACTTCCGGGCCACGGCTCGCGCGGTCCGCCACGGCTGAAGTGTCACCGTCCGGTGGTACGTTGTCGCCATGGTGTTCCCGGGGCCGGTAGAGCTGGGGCGCGGGGTGGTCGTCAACCCCGGCGACCCCGATCCGATCGAGGGGCTGCCCAGGGTGCGGGTGGATCAGGACCTCCTGGATTCGCCCGAGTTGCTGGCCGGGACGGTAGACCGGCTCCATCGGGGCTGGTCGGCCCGGGAGCGTGTAGCGGTTGAGCTGGCTGTCGACCAGGAGGAACTCCGCCGCCCGGTCATAGAGGAGCGCCCGCTGTGGCAACTCGGAACGGACTTCACCATCCTCAGGGAGCGGCTTCACTTCCTGGTCTGGGCCAACAACTGGGACTGCCGCAGCGGCACCCCGGTGTGGTGGTGGGGTTCGAAGGCCGCCGGGCTGGGCGCCGCCGAGGGTGGTCCCGCCGACATAGTCCTCCGGAACGGCGAACCGGCCTGGGTGGACGGAGGTCCTAGGGAGCCGCTCGACCTTCCTGTGGTGCATGCCGAGTCGGTCGTGGTGGGTCGCCTCCGTCCGGGCCGTTCGCGGGCAAGGCTCGACCCGGATCTGGATCCCGCCCAGCGAGCGGCCGTCGAGCATGGTGCCGGCCCCGCCCGCATCATCGCCACCGCCGGATCGGGTAAGACCCGGACCCTCCTGGCCCGGCTCGCCCACCTGGTCGACCACCGCGGGGTCGAGCCCGGTCTGGTGACCGCGGTCGCCTACAACAACCGGGCCGCCGCCCAGATGAGGGAACGCCTGGGGAGGCAGGACGTCCACATCCGGACCATCCACTCCCTCGGTTGGGCGATCGTCAGGGAAGCGCTGCCGGACGCCCGCCTCCTCGACGAAGGAGAGGTCCGGGGCCGGCTCAGGGGCCTCGTACCGAGCCGGCCCGTCCTCAACAAGGACGTGATCGGCCCCTACCTGGAGGCCCTGTCGGATGCCCGCCTCGGGTTGGCGGATCCGGCCGAGGTGGAGGAGGGCCGCGACGACATCCCCGGCTTCGCGGAGGTCTTCAGGCGCTACCGCTACCGGCTCCAACGGCATAGCCTGGTGGACTACGACGAGCAGATCTACCGAGCCATTGAGCTGCTGCTCCGAGATCCCGACCTCCGGGCTCGATGGCAGCCCCGGTGCAGGCACCTGCTGGTCGACGAGTTCCAGGACCTCACGCCCGCCTACGTGTTGTTGCTCCGCGTGCTGTCATCGCCGTGCCTCAACGTGTTCGGGGTGGGGGACGACGATCAGACCGTCTACGGCTATGCGGGGGCGGACCCTCGCTTCCTGGTGGACTTCGACCGGCTCTTCCCGGGGGCGGAGGAGCACGCACTAGAAGTGAACTACCGCTCGCCGGCCGCAGTGATCGGCGCCGGTAACCATCTGCTCGCCCGCAACCGCGTCCGGGTGCCGAAGGCGGTCAGGCCGGCGCCCGGCTCGCCGGACGGGACCGACCGCCTCCTGATCCTCGAGCGGCCCGATCCGGAAGTGACCGGGGAGGCGATCGACCGGGTTCGCGCCTGGCTGGCGAACGGGGTCCCTCCCGGCGAGATAGCGGTACTCGCCCGGGTCAATTCATCCCTCCTCCCCGTGCTGGCCGGGTTGGACCGGGCCGGGTTCCCGTTGAACTCCAGGATCGAACCCGGTCTGCTCGACCGGTCGGTCATGAGATCGGTGCTGGCCTGGATCCGCCTGGGTCTCCGCCCGGAGGAGATGGGGCGCCTGGACCTGCTCGAAGCAGTCCGCCGACCCTCCCGGGGGCTCAACCGCTTGGCGGACCGGCGCCTCCAACTCGGCGTGTATTCGCTGGAGGATCTCCGGGAACTGGCGGAGGGCCTGGAGGGGCGTCAGGCGGAGGCGTGGGTGACGTGGGTTCACGACATCGCCGGGCTGGCCGGCAAGGTACGGAACGGAACGGTCGGCCCCGTGCTCCGGCGGCTGATCGATGTCATCGGTCTGGGACGGTCGGCCCACCTGCTGGATCGGAACCGGACCCGGGTGGACAAGGCCGGTCACGCCGACGATCTGGTGGCGCTCCTCCGGACCGCGTCCGTGTACCGCGAGGTGGGAACATTCGAGGAGGACCTGCGGGCGGTGCTGGCGCGACACCGCGGCGCCGGCGAGGTCCGGGACGGTGTGACGCTCTCCACGGTCCACCGGGTCAAGGGCATGGAGTGGGACCGGGTGCTCGTATTCGGGGCCGATCGGGGCCTGATGCCCCACGACCTGTCGGAGAACCTGGAGGAGGAGCGGCGCATTCTCTACGTGGCTATCACCCGGGCCCGCCGGCAGGCGGTGGTGTTGGCGGACGCCGGCCGTCCCTCACCGTTCCTGGCCGAGATGCGAGGCCGGCAGCCTCGGGAGGTTCGGGTCTCGACGGCCCGGAAACCGGCCACGGCGGCGCGACCGGAAACGTCGGTGGATGTCGATCCCGAGTTGCTCGAAAGGCTCAAGACCTGGCGTCGCCACAGGTCCAAGGAAGACAGTGTCCCGGCCTACGTAGTGTTCTCGAACCGAACCCTCGCGGGGATAGCTGTTCGTCGGCCGCGGACCGAGGAGGAGTTGCTAGCGGTAAGCGGAGTCGGTCCTACTAAATTGGAGTTGTACGGGGAGGAGGTGCTAGAAATCGTGCGGGAGACTTCACCGTCCTGAACGCGCGACTTCCCTCCGAGCGCCGATCCGTAACGAGGAGTATTCACCGCGTCCCCGCCGGTTCGGAAGGATGGGGTTAGAGAGTGTCGAAGTCGACTCTCCAAGCCATTGAGATAGACGCTCCGCCCGCCAAGTGTTTCGACGTGGCGGCCGATTTGGAGGCCTACCCGGAGTGGGCCGGCGGGGTGCGGCGGGTCTCGGTCCACGAGAAGGACGCCCAGGGACGGCCGGTCAGAGCCACCCTCGTGGTGGATGCCATGATCCGCCAGGTCGAGGTCACCTTCCGCTACATCTACGACCCACCCCACGCGATGCGCTGGACGGCCGAGCCGGGCCGGGATGTCCTCGAGCTGGATGGATCCTACGAGTTCCGCGAGCTCGGAGAGGGAACCATGGCGGTCTACATGCTGAGGGTGGTTCCCGGGTTCGACATCCCCGGATACCTGCTCAGCCAGGCCGAGAAGCAGATAGTGGGCACGGCCCTGCGCGCGCTACGGAAGCGGGCCGAAGGGAGCTGACCGCTCGGCCTCGACCCGGTGATCGATCACCCTCGTCACCAACCGGCGGCTTCCGGCTACAGACCCCTGGACGCGCCCGTTCCGGCGTGGGAGGGTACGCCGGAACGGGTTGGGGGAGGCTCTGGTCTGGTCTCAGATGACGGACGGAGCGCTCAGGCAGCCTCGATCTCGATGGTCCTGGGCAGGACGTCCGGTTGCTTCCGGACCACAACGTCCAGGATGCCGTTGGCGAGCCGGGCGGTCACCTGATCGCTGTCCACGTTGTCGGCCAGCGTGATGGAGCGGGAGAACCCGCCGTCCGCCAACTCCCGGTGGCGGTAGGTGGCCCCATCCGCCAGGTCGTAGGAACGGGAGCCCTTGACGGTCAGCACGTTGTCCTCCACCGTGACCTCGAGGTCCGCCAACTCGAATCCGGGGATCTCGAAGCGGGCCGTGATCTCGGCGCCGGACTCGATGATGTCCACGCGGGGCACCAGGGTCGGCGCTCCCAGCCGATCGCGGGCACCGAGGAGATGGGTTCCGGCGAGCGGGAGGCCGTCGAACAACGAGTCGATGTCCGGGACGAACTTGAAGGGTCGGGTACGTACCAGTTGCATATGCGTGCTCTTTCCTCTGATCGGGGTGGGTCCGGCTTCGTCGGCCGACCACCGTTGGGTGCTAGTCATATAATCTAACATAAATGCGCTGAGATTTCTTCCAGGAAATGCCTAACTTTTTTCTGGTTCCTATGAAGGGCAGGACATGCCGGCAAACGGGGCGGGATATGCTGAGCCCGCAATCTGTAGGAGAGCCCGAGACCGAGGCGACGCCGAGGCCGATGAACGACCGTGACCTGACCCTGGGTATCGATCTGGGTGGAACGAAGATGGCGTTCGCCCATGTGGACGCGCGCGGCGAGATAGTGGAGCATCTGGCGATGCCCCGACCTGCCACGGCCGCCGAGATGGAGACGGTGCCGGTCGAGGTGGCCCATTCGCTACTCGACTCCCGCATCAAGGCGGTCGGGATCGGCGCCGCCGGCCTGGTGGACGCCGAGGCGGGCGTCCTGATCTGGGGTCCCAACGTGGAAGGCCGCGAGGTTCGCTTCCGCGAGATCTTCGAAGCCGAGTTGGGCCTTCCCACCGTGGTGGACAACGACGCCAACGTCTCCGGTCTTGCCGAGGCACGCGTAGGCGCCGCTCGCGGCTACCGGCACGTCTGCATGATCACTCTCGGGACCGGCATCGGCGGTGCCTGGGTCATCGACGGGCGTCCCTATCGCGGGCGGGGGTTCGCCGGAGAGGTGGGTCACATCCCCGTGGATGTCGGAGGGCCTCGCTGTACCTGCGGTCAGAGGGGCTGCTGGGAGACCTTCGCCTCGGGTCGCCGGCTCGATCAGATGGCAAGGGACCTGGCCGCGGCGCGTCCGGGAGGGCTGGTCGCGAAGTTGGCCTGGGGGGAATTACCTGAGGGAGGGCACCTGACTCGGGCCGCGATGGAAGGCGATCCTGACGCCACCGGAGCTCTTCAGGAGGTGGCCTTGTGGTTGGGTGTCGGTATCGCCGGGCTGGTGGCGGCCATGGATCCTGAGATCGTGGTGGTCGGCGGGGGCGTCTCGCAGGTCGGTGATCTGTTCCTGGATGCCGTCCGGGAGTCGTTCCGGAGTGCGCTGGAGGGATCCGACCACCGGGATCCGACGCCGATAGTATGCGCCGCCCTCAAGGAGGACGCCGGTGTTATCGGCGCCGGACTTCACGCTCGGGAGAGGCTGCTGTGATCCGTGACTGGCTGGAGGCAAGGATGGCCGATGAGCGCACGCGTGCGCTCGTCCGCGAGGCGGTCATGCTGGTGCCCAACCTGGGCAAGCTGGTGGCCCGCCTGGCCGCGGATCCCCGCGTGCCCGTCCGGGCAAAGGTCTTTACCGGGCTGGCGGCGGCGTACGCCCTCTCGCCGATCGACGTAATACCCGACTTCATTCCCGTGCTGGGCAAGACCGACGACATCCTGCTGATGGCGCTGGCGTTGCGGCACGTGATCGAGGAGGTCGGCGTGGCGGTGGTCAGGGAGCACTGGGACGGCCCCGATCAGGCACTCACCGTGATGATCGACCTGATCAGCGCCATCGCCGACACCGTCCCGAGGCCGCTGCGAATGGCCCTCAACCGTTTCCTGCGCGCCGGCTGAACGGGCGTGGCCGGCGCCGCAGACCGGCGCCGACGGGTCGGCTCGGTAACCGTGTAGCCGGGCGTCAGGTCGAAGATCAACAGTGAAGTACGCGGTTCTGTTTCCGGGCCAGGGAAGCCAGCGGGTTGGCATGGGTGCCGATCTCTTCGGCGCTCGGCCCGATCTGCTGGTCGACGTGTCGGACCGGGTACTCGGATGGTCTCTCCGTGACGTGTGCCTGGAAGGGCCGGAGGAGCGGCTGACCGCCACCGAACACGCCCAGCCGGCCCTCTACGCCCTGGCGTACCAGCTCTGGACGGAGCTCAGCGAACGGGTGGGCCACCCGCCGGTGGCGGCGGCCGGGCATTCGCTAGGGGAGTACACGGCACTGGCGGCCTCCGGAGCCTTCTCCTTCGAGACCGGGCTCGGACTGGTGGACCGGAGAGCCCGCGCCATGGCCGATGCGGTGGCCCGGGTGGATTCCGGAATGGCCGCTCTCCTCGGGGTCTCGGATGAGGTAGCCCACCAGGTCGCGGCGGACCGGAGGCTCGAGGGTGGCAGGCTCTGGGTGGCCAACCGCAATGCTC
Organism: bacterium; assembly: GCA_028820935.1. Taxonomy (NCBI): domain Bacteria; species bacterium. The sequence goes on from JAPPHZ010000030.1 coordinate 29,056, forward strand.
CGGGCCAGGTGGTGGTGGCCGGAGCGCTCGAGGACATCGGCTGGCTGGTCCGCAACGCCCGCCATCTGGGGATCCGGCGAGCGATCGAACTGGAGGTGGCGGGCGCTTTCCATACGCCGCTCATGGAGCCGGCCGTATCGAGCCTGGCCGCCGCGCTGTCCGGGGTGGGGATCCGCCCCCTCGCCTTCCCCGTATGGGCCAACGTCTCCGCCCGGCCTATGGCGAGCGGGGAGGTCAAGGAGATGCTGAGCCGCCAGATCACCGCCCCGGTCCGGTTCGGCGAGACCCTGCGTGGTATGGCGGACGCCGGCGTCGAAGCATTCGTCCACGTCGGCCCCGGGGACGTCACGGCCGGCCTGGCCAGGAGGGCAGTCCGCGGGTGCCGGGTCCTGGTCGCGTCGTCGATCGGGGACGTCGAGGAGGTCGCCGGCCGCCTTGACCGGTCATGATCCGTCACCGCCCGCCGCACCCCCTCCGCTCGTGCCCGGCCCGTTTCACCCTACGGCGCCCTGTGACCCCGCCATCGCTCAAGACCCTCGCTAGAGTTGCCTGCGCGAGGCCCTGCCGGCCTGCCCATCCATCCGAAGAAGGGGCTTCCCTGTCGTATCGATGCCTGCAGGTGAACCGGGCCGGCCGCCACGAGAAGAGGGATGGATGAGGTACGCCGAGATTACCGGTTGGGGCAAGGCCCTTCCTCCGACCGTCCTCAGCAACGCTGACCTCGAGCAACTGGTCGACACCAGCGACGAGTGGATCACCTCTCGCAGCGGTATCAAGGAGCGGCGTATCTCCCACGTAGCCGCTAGCGACATGGCCGAGTTGGCCGCCCGCCGCGCCATCGCCGCGGCCGGTGTCGAGATGGAGGAGATCGATCTCGTCATCAATGCCACTTGCACCCCCGAGTCGATCATTCCCGCCTCCGCCTCCTACGTGCAGGCCAAGCTGGGAGCGGTCAACGCCGGCGCGATGGACCTCAACGCCAACTGTTCGGGGTTCGTCTACTCCTACGTGACCGCCGACGCCCTGGTCCGGGCCGGGGTCGCCGACACGGTGGTGCTGGTCGGTGTGGAGCGCCTCAGCTGGGTGCTCGACTACACGGACCGCGTCACCTGCATCCTCTTCGGGGACGGGGCAGGAGCGGTCGTCCTTCAGCCGACCGATACCGAGGGCGGAGTGTTCGGCTCCGAGCTGGGGGTGGATGGAACGATGGCCGATCTCCTGTCCGTGGACGGCGACGGCACCGTCCAGCCCGGCTCGTCACTCACACCACCCCGGATCGTGATGCAGGGGTCGGACGTGTTCCGGAGGGCGGTGACGGCCATGGCGGATGCTTCGGAGGCGGTCGTACGCCAGGCCGGATGGGATCTCGACGACATCGACCTCCTGATACCGCATCAGGCCAACCAGCGGATCATCGACGCCACCTCCCGGCGGCTCAAGCTGGATCCTGCCCGAGTTTTCCTCAACATCCATGCGTACGGGAACACCAGCGCCGCCACCATCCCGATCGCGCTGACGGAGGCCATCGAGGCCAGGCGGCTTCCTCCCCGCGCCAACCTGGTGTTCGCGGCCTTCGGCGGAGGGCTCACATGGGCGGCCGCGGCGGTTCGGTTCGGCGAGCGGGTCACGCCCATCGGGGAAGTCGATGACGAGCTTCCCGGCACCGATGAATCGGTGTGGGATCTGCTGGAGGCCAATTTCAAGTCCTTCGGGAGGCTCGAGCTCGAATGAGCAAGGTGGCGCTGGTGACCGGTGGTTCCCGAGGGATCGGGCGCGCCATCTCCGTGGCCCTGGCCGGCCGGGGCTACTCGGTGGCGGTGAATTACCGGAGCCGGCCCGGGCCGGCGGCAGAGGTGGTGGAGAGCATCGGGGAAGCGGGGGGCTCGGCGGCCGCGTTCGCGGCGGATGTGAGCCGGGCGGCCGACGTGACCAGGCTGTTCTCGGAGGTGGAGGAGAGGCTCGGTCGTCCGACCATCCTCGTCAACAACGCCGGCACCACGGACGACAACCTGCTGCTCCGCATGGAGGAGGCCGCCTGGGACCGGCTCATGGAGATAAACCTGAAATCCGTCTACCTGTGCAGCAAGGCTGCGCTGCGCGGAATGCTCAGGGAGAAGTGGGGGAGGATCGTGTCGATAGCCTCCGTGTCGGGCCTGGTCGGCAATCCGGGCCAGACCAACTACGCCGCCTCCAAGGCGGGGGTGATCGCCTTCTCCAAGTCCCTTTCCAGGGAGGTCGGTTCCAGAGGGGTTACGGTAAACGCGGTCGCGCCGGGCTTTGTGCTTACCGAACTGACGTCCGGCCTGCCGGACTCGTTCCTGGAGCAGGTACGCTCTACGACCAGCCTCCGCAGGATCGGCCGGGCCGAGGAGATAGCTTCGGCCGTGGCGTTTCTGGTCTCGGACGGCGCTTCGTACATAACCGGCCAAGTTCTGGTCGTCGACGGCGGTCTCGTCCTCTGAGTCGGGACCCCGCAACGCAATCACATCAAGGAGACAAGCAACATGGATCGCTCGCAAGTTCAGGCCAAGATGCGGGATCTGCTCGTTGACGAGTTGGGCCTCGATGCCGACAAGATCACGGACGCGGCGACTTTCGAGGAGGACCTCGAGGTGGATTCGCTGGGAGTGGTCGAGCTACTGATGGCCCTCGAGGACGAGTTCGGCGTCAAGATTCCCGACGAGGAGGCCGAGAACATAACGGCGGTGGGCGAGGCGATCGACCTGGTAGTCGCCAAGCTCGCCTCCTAAGAGGGCAATTCGGGGGTCGTCCATGCGCGGGGAGGCCCGGAGGGTGGTGGTGACCGGTATGGGCGCCATCACGCCGCTCGGTCACACGGTCGAAGACACCTGGAAGGCGGCCCTGGCCGGCGAGTCCGGGATCGGTCCGATCACCCAGTTCGATCCTTCCGGAGTGCAGACCAAATTCGCCGGTGAGGTGCGCGGTTGGGATCCGGAACTCGTCATCCCCAGGCGGGAGGCCCGCCGGCTCGACCGCTCGGCGCAGCTCTTCGTGAGCGCCGCGCAGCAGGCCATGGACGATTCCGGTCTCGACTTCGTGGCCGACAGTTCAGACTCCCACCGGGCCGGGGTGGTGGTCGGCTCCGGCCTCGGGGGGATGCTGTCCTTCGACAACCACATCAAGGTGATGATGGACCGGGGGGCTTCCCGGATCAGCCCGCTGGCGGTAACGATGATCATCCCCAACGAGGCGGCCGGGGTGGCTTCCATCCGCTTCAACATGCGCGGGCCGGTGACCTGCGTGGTGACGGCGTGCGCGGCATCTGCCAACGCCATCGGCGACGCCGCCGAGCTAATCCGGCGGGGCGCCGCCGATGTCATGCTGGCGGGCGGCGCCGAGGCCACGATCTGCGAATTCGGCATCGGGTCCTTCAACAGCAGCAAGGCGCTCAGCACCCGTAACGAGGATCCGACCGGCGCCTCCCGCCCGTTCGATGCCGATCGGGACGGCTTCGTCATGTCGGAGGGCGGCGTGTGCGTGATACTCGAGGATCGCGAGCGGGCTCTGGCCAGGGGTGCTCGTATCCATGCCGAGGTGATCGGGTACGGGATGACCTCCGACGCCCATCATGTCACCCTGCCCCGTCCGGGTGGCGAAGGGGCGGCGCGGGCGATGGAGGCCGCCCTCGACTCGGCCGCCCTCGAGCCGGAGCAGCTGGGTTACATCAACGCCCACGGCACCTCGACCAAGGCCAACGACGTCACCGAGACGCAGGCGATCAAGCTGGCTCTGGGCGAGAAGGCGGCCCGGGCCGTGCCGGTCTCGTCCACCAAGTCGATGACCGGACACCTGATGGGCGGCGCCGGCGCCGTGGAGTCGATCTTCTGCATCCAGGCGATCAACCACGGGATCATCCCGCCCACCATCAACTACGCCACGCCCGATCCCGATTGCGACCTCGACTACGTTCCCAACGAGCCGCGCGAGGCGGAGGTGGCGTACGCCATGACCAACTCCTTTGGGTTCGGCGGGCACAACGTGGTGCTCATCTTCGGACGTCCTTAGTTTCTAGTCTCTAGTCTAATATTAAAATTGACTACACACTAGCAACTAGTAACTAATCGCGGCGGGCGCGCAGGGCGATGAGTGTGATCGCCAGGCCCACGGTGCCCACCAGCGACACCGCGGCCAGGGCGAGGAGCAGCCAGAGGACGAGGGGGATGCGCCCCATCAAAGCGCCCACGCCGAGCGCCACCGCCCCCAGCACGAAGGTAGCCCCGGCTCCGACCACCAGCCCCACCAGTGCCATATCCCAAAGGGACCCCTGGCGGCCGCGATCGCCAGGGGGCCGGCCGTCATCCTCTATCTCGCGGTCATCCTGAGGGGCGGAGAGGTCACCGCCGGGCGCATCCCGGCTGTCCGACCGCCATTCCCTCAGGGATCGGTCGGCCAGAACCACCACGATCCCCACCCCGCCGCCGGCAACGAGCGCTGACACCGCTGCGACCAGCAGGACGGACAGGGTGTCGCATGAGCTGTCGAGGCATCCCACGCGGGCGACGGTCCCGCCGATGAATCCTCCTATCAGCGCGGCCAGCCCGACCGGTAACACGAAGGTGTAGCGGAGTTGGACCAACCTCAGTCGCGCTCGTCCAGGGGCTGGCCCGATCGGCTGTAGCCGGCCGCCTCCATGAGCCCCGGCGGGGTCACTTCGGGCAGGATCGAGACGGGCTTGCCCCGTCGCGGCTGTGGGGGCTCGGTGGCCATACGGGCCTCCGGCGTCCACGCCAGGTAGGTGAGCACCGCGGTGGCGGCCACCAGCACCGTCGCCGCCCAGGGGACCAGCCCGAGCGAGGCGAGCACGCCCAGCGGCAGGACGCCCAGCCGGACCACCCAGAGGGATCCGTTTACGGCGCGGGCGTAGGCCCATCCCGCCACCAGCCCGAACCCCACCAGGACCCAGCCGCCGACCGTGACGTCCGGTGTTCCCAACCGACCGGTGATGCCCGGTATCCACACCAGGCCGAGCGCCAGGACCGTGGCCCCCGTCGGTACCCGATCCGGCTTCACCGGATGGAACCACCCGTCGAGCGAGCGTGTCCACGCCAGCCCGGCTCCCGCCGCGCCGGTCGACAGCGCCAGACCCCAAAGGACGCTGATCGGTGTCAGGAGAGCCGTCAGCGCCCAGCCGGCTCCGACCACGATGAGCGCGATGCGGACCCATCGTCCTGGCGAAAGGAGCATGGCCACCACGAGCACGGCGGCCTCGATAACGAGCCCGACGGTCACCAGCGAGGCGGCGCCGGTTTCCCAGGGTGACGTTCCGAACAGGATCTGTGCGGCCCAGAGCAGCCCGCTCAGCAGGACGAGAACCGCGGCCAGCGGCACCCTATACGGCATGGCCCCATTCTGGCGCACCGCCTCCTCGAACAGAAGCCGACCGGTACGATGGCCGGCGTGGTAGCGAGATACGAGGGCGGATGGCCCGGCGAGGCCGTCTTCTGCCCTGCTTGCGGGGCCAAGCTCGACCGGGCCCAGATGTACGGCCGGGAGCGGGGGGTGTGCCCGGACTGTGGCCGCATCGAATTCCGGGCCCCGCAGCTGGCGGCCGCGGTGCTGCTGCGGGACCATGCCGGCCGGGTGCTTCTGGTCGAGCGGGGACCGGGCGCCACCCGGTCCGGGCGATGGTCGATCCCGGCGGGCTACGTGGACTATGGCGAGGACGTGCGCGATGCCGCCGCGCGGGAGCTCCTCGAGGAGACCGGTCTGGTCGCGACCATAGGCCCCCCGGTGTTCGTGGCCACCAACTTCCACGATCCGGCCAAGGTGAGCGTGTGCATATGGTTCGCCGGCACCGCCACGGACGGAGAGATGGTCGCCGGGTCGGACGCCTCCGACATCGGCTGGTTCGCGCTGGATGACCTGCCCGAGTTGGCGTTCGAGACCGACACCGCCCTGATCAGCCGGCTCCGGACCGGGGAGTTGTAGCAACTGTTCGAGACTCCTGACGCCACCCCGCCGATCGAGACAGGGTGATCAGCTCGCAATGGCGAGGCTTGTCCTGATGGAGCCGGCCCAGGTGCTGCCCGGTCAGTTGCAGCCGGGCAGCCTGGATCGGATCCTGGTGGGACACCACCACGACCTCCTGCCCGGAGTGGCGATCGGCCAGGGCATCGACCGCTCTCCCGACCCGGAGGGCGAGCTCCGTCACCGACTCGGGAGCGAAGTCCAGGGCAATGGGATCCTCCAGGTAGGCGCCCAATTCCCCGGGAAAATGGATGTCCAGATCCGCCCAGGGCAGGCCGGCCCACCTGCTCATCAAGGCCCACTCGGTCACCTCCGGCAGCACGAGCGGCTCGAGCCCGTGCGGGAGGGCGATGACCTGCGCCGTCTCGCGGGCCCGATCGAGCGGAGAGGCGTAGACGGCGGCGATCGGATGCGCGGTCAGACGGGTACTTGCCCAGGTCGCCTGGCGCCGCCCCCCTTCGCTCAACCCGAAGCCGGCTAGGTCGGCGTACACGACCTGGTCAGGGTTGTCGACCTCGCCGTGCCTGACCAGATGCACAACCGATACCATCCCGCCCAGCGTACTGCCCGATCCGCTCCGGACCGCCGAGCACCGGGAGATTCACCCCGTGAATACGATGTGAACACGGCGCGTATTTTTTTTCACGCTTTCCAAGAGTCTCCCGACTTCGTGGTCCCTGAACATCGTTGAAACACGGGTCGGACTGTCGGCGACGCAGCGAATCGGGCTTGCGTATACTGCATGGTGATGGACACGGACCGGAGCAGCTTCGATGCCATTGAATGAGCGGGAGCAGCAGATCCTCGACGAGATCGAGCGCCAGTTTCAAGCCGAAGACCCGGACTTCACCAAACGTACTTCCTCCTTGAACCGCATTCCCCAGTGGTATCTACGCGTAGCGGTTGCCGGAGTTGTGGTCGGCTCACTGGTCCTACTCGTCACGTTCTCCTTCAACACCGTCGTGGCGGTGGGGGGATTCTGCGTGCTGCTGCTGTCGACGGCGACCCTGATCCGGATCCTCCGGCTCACGACCCGGGTGCCGGGTCAGCCGATGCGGGATTTTCTGCCGAATGGCCGAAACTCCCGTTGGCCATTTGGGCGCTGAGCGCTCGTACAGGTTAGGATTCGCGGACCCCTCGCGGCGGAGGCTTCAACCAAATTGAGCTTGACATCGCAGTTGCCTCTGCCAGGTTGCGGGCACGGTACGACACGACTTAAGAGACTCCGGTAGCACTGGTGCCCCGGAGATCCCAGGGAGATAAGTTGTTGCAAGAAGGCTTCAATTCCGAGGATGCCTCGAGACTGACCGGAGCCACCCATTCCCAACTTCGATACTGGGACAAGTTGCGCCTGGTGCAGCCCTCCATCCAGAGCACGGACGGACGTCCTGGTAAGCGGAGGAAGTACTCGTTCCGGGACTTGGTGATGCTGCGGGTAGTGGTCACGCTCAAGTCCAACGGCTTGTCGCTCCAGCGGATCGGGCGGGCTTGGAACTACCTGCGGCGGCAGGGGGTCGATCCGAGAGACGTGAAGCTCGTGACCGACGGCGACACCGTATTCTCCGTGGAGCCTGACAACATGGTGGACCTTCTTCGGGGCCAGTTGTCCTTCTTCGTGGAGTTGGAGCAGCTGACGCTCCAGGTCGACCGGGACGAGAGCCTGTTCGAGTTGAATCGGGAGCAGTTCCTGCGACACGTCGCGAAGAGCCGCGAATCCGTCCAGGACCAACTCGGCGAGGCTGTCGGGACCTGAGAGGTTGTGCCTGACAGTTACCTGTCCGGGCGCATGGGCACCATTTTCGTCAAGGTGGCGGCCCGCCATCCGTCGCTTGCCTGGGAGACGATCCGGTTGGCCGCGGCGACGGCCGCTCCCGGCTGGTTCAGGAAGGCGCCGTTCGTGCCCCGGCCGGAGCCCGGTTACCTCGAGTGGCGCATGCAGACCGCCTACGGCCGGCCCGATTCCACCCCTACGGAGACAGAAGTGGAGGAGTTCCTCCGGTGGCGTCGAACCCTACGCCGCGTCTAGTTTCTAGTTTGTAGTTGTTAGTTCCTAGTTTCAACTAACAACTAACAACTAGTAACTAGGATTGTTGCCCGGCTTCCATTTGATGGAGCATCCCATGGAGGGGTACTGCTCCTCCGTTACAGGCCGGTCCTCCAGGACGGCGTCCAGGGCTGCTCGCAGGTCCTCCCCGGTCACCGGTACGCCCGAACCCGGTCTTGACCCGTCGAACTGTCCTCGATAGACGAGGGTTCGTTCCGGGCCGAACAGGAAGAAGTCCGGGGTGCACATCGCCGTGTAGCTCTTGGCTACTTCCTGGGTCTCGTCATAGAGCACCGGGAACAGGTAGCCACGCCGGCGCGCCACCTTCCCGAGCATGTCCGGGGCGTCGTCCGGATAGCCCAAGGCGTCGTTGGCGCTGATGCCGACGATGGCCACGTCGGCCCCGGAGTAGTCGCGGCCGAAATCGGCGAGTCCCTGCTGGATGTGGACCACGTACGGGCAGTGGTTACAGATGAACATCACCACCAGCGCCTTGTGACCGGCGACATCGCCGAGGCTGAGCCGGTTACCGCTGACCGTGTCCGGAAGGTCGAAGCCGGGCGCCGGGGTTCCCAGCGCGAGCATGGTGGACGTTGCTGGGGGCATGTCTGGTACCTCTATGTCAAAGGGTCGGCAAGGTTATCACGGGCGCGGAGCCCACCGGACGCCGTCAGGCCGGTTCGGCCAGGAGGTAGGGGACCCACTGCGGGTCACGGGACTTGCTCAGGGCGGCGTACAGCCAACCCTGGTAGCTGGGGGTGACCGGGGTTCGGGTCAGCTTGAGACCGGCCTGGTCGGGAAGCCGGCTTCCCTTCCGGACGTTGCAGCGCCGGCAGCAGGCCACCACGTTCTCCCACGTATGCTTGCCGCCCCGGGCCTTGGGCACCACATGATCGAGGCTCTCGGCGGGCGAGCGGCAGTACTGGCAGCGGTGGTGGTCACGGGCGAAGACCGCAGTCCGGGTAAGCGGGACGCGGCGGTGGTAGGGGACCTTCACGTAGTCTCGCAACCGGACCACGGAGGGGACCTCGAACTTGTGGTCCGCGCTCCTCCACACCAGGTTGGTGGCGGCCACGGTGTCGGCCTTGGAGCGCAGCACCAGCACTATGGCGCGCCGGGCGCTCACGATCGAAAGCGGCTCGTAAGTTGCGTTCAGAACCAGTGCTCGCTCGGCCAACCGGGTACCTTTCAGCTCGGGATAACCATACCAAGCCGCTGGAATCACTCCGGGCCCCGAAACGCGCCCGGAGGTGGCGCGGAATGCCCGCCCCGGCTATCCGGTGTTGCTACCGGCGTCGGCGCAGGAGGCGCATACCCCGTGGATCTCGAAGGAGTGTCCGGCGGCGGTGAACCCCTTCTCCTTGGTTGCCGCCGACACCAGCGAGTCGATTATCGACTCGGTGTGTCCTGTCAACTCGATGTCGTCGATGTTTCCGCAGGACCTGCATGTCAAGTGGTGGTGGTGTCCCACCAGCCACTCCGCCAGTTCGTAGCGGATGTTCCCGCCCGTGCCGTGGTGGGGGACCAGGATGCCGAGATCGGACATGGTCGTGAGCGTGCGGTATATGGACGACATGGGCACCTCCTCTTCGAGATCCTTGTGCAGGTCGCGGGCGGAGCGCGGGCCGTCGGATTGCTGCAAGGCCTGGAGGAGTAGGCGCCGTCCTTTGGTATAGCGGACCTCGGCCGAACTGAGACGCAACATCACCTGTTGCTCGATCTGTGAGGTGGCCATCGGATCCTCGGGGGATTTGCCAGCCGGTTCTGTCGGTGGTGCCAAGCGAGAGCGACCGCTGCCTCCCCGCTGGCCTTGATACCGGTTCTCATCTTAGCCCTCGGGGCCTCGATTCCCTCCCCGGGCGCTTTCTAGACGCCGACCGGCCGGCCCACGCGACCCGGCCGGCGGTACATCGCCATCCGATTTCCGGTTGGTGTCATTTTGTGTAAGATTGGTGCATCAGGTGGGAGGAAGTGGTAAGCTGCTGTTCCCAGGCCCCTGATGGGTAGCGGACGGTACTACGAGCGGAGTGATGAAGGAACGGCGCCAGGAGTTCCTAGGCGAGTTGTCGCGGAAGGTGGACGGCAAGGGTCGCGTCGTGCTCCCGGCCGAATACCGCGACCTGCTCGACGGTGACTTCTACGTGACCAGGGGTCGGGACCGCTGCCTGTACGTGTTCCCGTGGGAGGTGTGGGAGAAGAAAAAGAAAGCAATCGGGCAGCTCGACGAGGCCAGTGCCGCCGGCAGGGCCGAGGTGCGGGCCTTCTTCTCCGGCGCCACCCGTCCCGATCTCGACTCGGCCGGCCGGGTACAGCTCTCGTTCAGGTTGCGCGAGTACGCCGGGCTCTCGCAGGATGTGATCTTCGTCGGCGCCGGCGAGTACGCCGAGATATGGGCCGCGGAAGCGTGGGCCCGCTACCAACCATCGGCCATGGCGGCCTATTCCGGAGGACAGGAGGATTCACCACAGGCCAACGATTGACGCGAGACAGCCCCACCGGCAGGATGACCTGCTCATTGCCAGCCCTCCGGACACCCAATGGATTGTCCCTACTCCGCCCGCAGTCCCTTAGGTAAGAAAGCATCGGAGGGCTGGCAATGGGTCAGGAACCAGGAAAGAGGAGCCGGTGAGCGGGAGGCCGTTCCATGTACCCGTGCTGCTGGAAGAGGTTGTGAGCTTGTTCTCGCCCTTACAGGACGGGGTGATAGTTGACGCGACCCTCGGCGGAGGCGGTCACACTGCGGCTCTTCTCGCCAGGCTCGACGACTCGGTCAGCATTCTCGGCATCGATCGTGATCCCACCGCCGTCGACCGCATGTTCGAGCACGGCCGGCTCCGGCTCGTGGTAGGCAACTTCGGACACCTGGGCCGGATCCTGGCGAGCCAGGGTCTGGACGAGATAGCCGGAGTCCTGCTCGATCTCGGCGTCTCGAGCCGTCAACTTGACGAGGGAAGGCGCGGCTTCTCGTACCGTCGTGAAGGTCCGCTCGACATGCGGATGGGTCCGGATGCCACCCGAACGGCCCATGAGATCGTCAACGAGGCGTCTCCGGACGAGCTCGTACGGATCATCCGTACGCTGGGAGAGGAACGGTTCGCCAGGCGGATCGCCGGAGCGATCGTCGAGCACCGGCCCATCGGGACTACTGCTCAACTGGCAGAAGTGGTCCGCCGGGCCATTCCCGCAGCCACCCGGCGCTCGGGCGGCCATCCGGCGCGCCGGACCTTCCAGGCGGTGCGGATGGCCGTGAACGACGAGCTGAGCGCCCTGTCGGCAGGGCTTGACTCCGGTATCGAGGCACTCCGTCCGGGGGGTCGATGCGTGGCGATCTCCTACCACTCGCTCGAGGATCGGATCGTCAAGCGCCGGTTCCGGCGGGGGGAGGGCAGGGTCCCCGGCCCGGTGCTGCCTGTCGAACCTCCGGTCGAGTTGACGGCTCTCGCTCGCCGAGTCATCAAGCCCGGTGAGGAAGAGGTGCTCCGTAACCCGAGGGCGCGAAGCGCCCGCCTCCGCGCCGTGGAGAAGGTGGCGTGACGGCGCGCCGGCTACCGGCTCCCGCTCCTGCTCCGGCCGGTCTCCGCGTCCTGTCCGGGGGAGGAGCAACCTGGTGGCGCCCGCTCACCTGGGTGGTCTACACGGTGGTGGCGGTGGCGGCCTTCCTGGCGTTCATCTTCCTGCGGACCGCGGTCGACGAGGTCGTGTACGAGATCAGCAACACGCAGGCGCAGATACAGGTGGAGCTGGAGCGTCAGGCCCACCTGGAGGAGGAGAAGAGAGCTCTCCAGTCTCCCTGGGAGATCGTGCCGATCGCAGAGAGAATGCTTGGAATGGTGCTGCCCGAAGATGTGATCCCCGTGTCCGCGGCGGGTCATGAACCGGTCGGAGACAGCGGAGCCTCGACCCAGACCCGCGAAGGCTGAGGCCGATGGCGACCAGGAAGCCGCGGCGGCTCGTCAAGCAGTCGACCGACGTGCGCTTGTTGTCGATAGCGCTGATCTTCGTCGGGTGCTGGGTATTCATCGGCTACCAGCTCTACCAGGTTCAAGTCGTGGACGCGGCCGCGTACCGGGAGGCTGCCGACCGGCAGCTCATCCGGGTGGAGGAGACCGCGGCGGTTAGGGGAACCATCTTCGACCGTCAGAACCGGGAACTGGCGATCACTTCCCAGTCCCGCTCCATATATGCGGATCCGCGCCAGATCGAGGATCCGTCGGGAACGGCCTCGGTGCTGAGCAAGCTGCTCGAGGTCGACATCCACACCCTCCGGGACAAGCTGTATTCGGACACCACCTTCCAGTTCATCGCCCGCCAGGTCGACACCGACACCGCGGCCAAGGTGGAGGCTCTCGAGCTTCCCGGCATCCACCTCCTGCCGGAGCCCAAGCGGGTATACCCCTACGGGCCGCTCGCGGCCCATGTGGTGGGCTTCGTCAACATAGATTCGGAGGGTATCGAGGGGGTCGAAGCCGAGTACGACGACCTTCTGACGGGCGTTCCCGGACGGGTGCTGGCCGAGCGTGCGGCGAGAGGGCAGCTGATCCCCCAAGGCCGCACCGAGATAGAGCCCGCCGTGGCGGGCGCCGATCTGGTCCTGGCGATCGACCGGGAGATCCAGTTCATGGCCTACCGGGAGTGCGTGGAGACGTTGGTGGTGGCCCAGGCGAAGCGGTGCATCGCGGTGGCCATGGATCCCGGCACCTTCGAGGTGCTGGCCATGGCGGTGGCGCCGGCGTTCGACCCGACCACCAGAACGCAGGACGACATCGATTCGGGCCGCCTTGTGAACATGGCCATCCGCTCCGTCTACGAGCCCGGCTCCACCCAGAAGGCGGTTACGGTGGCGGCCGCCCTCAACGAGGGAGTGGTCGCCTGGGACACCCAATACCTGGTGCAGGACGAGTTCGAAGTCGTGGAGAACACTTGTGACGGCGATGGCGTGCAGGAGTTCGGCTGCTACCGGGACTTCAGCCCGCATGAACCCATGGTGATGACGGTCAGGGACTGCGTCCGCCTATCCTCGAATGTATGCATGGTGAAGATCGGCCGTGACCTCGGCGTAGACAAGCTGCGGTCGTATCTGGACGCGTTCGGGTACGGTCAGCTCACCGGCATCGACTACCCGGGCGAAGCCGGCGGAGCGGTCAACCTCCCGCACGGCTGCCCGACCTGCCCGGCCTCCGCCTCGATCGGCTATTCCCTCTCGGTCACCGCCCTGCAGATGGCCTCGGTGTACAGCACCATCGCCAACGGGGGCGTCCGTATGGGACCCCGCCTGATGATCGGTTGGGCGGATGGAGACGGCCTCCAGCAGACCGAGCCCTCAGCCGGGACCAGAGTGATAACCGAGGACACCGCCCGCACGGTGCGCCTCCTGCTCAAGTCCGTGGTGGACAGCGGCACCGGTACCAACGCGGCCGTGCCCGGATACACGGTGGCCGGCAAGACCGGTACCACCCGGAGGTTCGACTCCGACCTCGGGGGGTACACCACGGACTACATCTCCAGCTTCGTGGGGATGGCGCCGGTCGACGACCCCCGTTTGGTGCTGGTGGTGGTCGTGGACTCACCCCAAGTGGGTTCGACCGTTGCCGAACGGACCGGCGGCGCGGTGGCTGCTCCCGCCTTCTCCCGGATCATGGAGGCGTCCCTCCACCAGATGGGAGTACGACCGGATGCCTGATGACCGGTTCACGCTCGCCCGCCTGGCCGGCCGCATCGGCGGTGAGCTCAGGGGCGACGGCTCGGTCCCGATCGGTGATGTGACCCACGACAGCCGCGAGGCCGGCCCCGGGTTCCTGTTCGTGGCGGTGCCCGGCCGGATCGTGGACGGCCACCGATTCCTGGAGGATGCCGCCCGGCGGGGAGCGGCCGCCGCCCTGGTGCAGGATCGGTTCGTTCCGGTCGCGATTCCCCAGATCCGCGTTCCCGATACCCGTCGGGTGCTCGGCGTGGCCGCCTCCATGGTTCACGGCGAGCCCTCCCGCAGCCTGGAGATAGTCGGCGTGACCGGCACCAACGGCAAGACCACGGTTACGGTGATGCTGGAGGCGATCGCCCGGGCCGCCGGTCGATCGTTCGGGAGGATAGGAACTCTGGGCGTCACGCTGGAGGGGGTCGATGAGACCCTCTCGCACACGACTCCGGAGGGGGCCGACTTGCAACGTCTCTTTCGAAGAATGGTGGACAGCGGGGTCTCGACCGTGGCGATGGAGGTGTCCTCGCATGCCCTGGCCCTCAGCCGTGTCGAAGGCACCACCTTCAGGGTGGCCGCGTTCACCAACCTGTCCCAGGACCACCTCGACTTCCACGGCAACATGGAGGATTACTACCTGGCCAAGGCCAGCCTCTTCGACGGTCGCGCCTCGGTTCACGTCATCGATGTGAGCACCGCCGCCGGGCGGCGCCTGGCCGGATCGGGTAACCGGCCCGTCGTCACGGTCGGCCATGGCCCCGGCCATGAGGTGTCGATCAACTCTCCTGACCCGGATCTCTCTCGCGCCCGCTTCCGCTGCCGGATCGAGGGTCGGGACGTGACCCTGAAAGTGCGTCCCGGAGGTCTTCACAACATCCACAATGCGGCCGTGGCGGCGGCGTGCGCCCAGCAGGTGGGTATCGGATTCGGCCCCATCAGAGCGGGTCTGGCCTCCATGACCGGCGTGAGGGGCCGGCTCGATCCGGTGGACATGGGTCAGCCCTTCCAGGTGCTGGTCGACTACGCCCACAGCCCCGAGGCGGTGGAGTCCGTGGTCCGGACCGCCCGCGCCCATAGCAGCGGTTCGGTGATCGTGGTGGTGGGCGGCGCGGGGGATCGGGACGCCACGAAACGACCCTTCCTGGGAGCGGCCGCGGCCCGGGCCGACCTGGCGGTGATCACATCCGACAATCCTCGTAGCGAGGATCCTGCCTCGCTGGTAGCGCAGGTGGTGGCCGGTACGAGGGGTGGTCGAGCCCGCGTGCTGGCGGAGGTGGACCGCCACGCGGCCATCCGGCTGGCGATCGACCACGCCTCGCCAGGCGACGTGGTGCTGATCCTCGGCAAGGGCCACGAGACGTACCAGGACTTCGGATCGCGGGTGGTTCCGTTCGACGACCGGGAAGTGGCCGCCTCCTGGCTAGCGGCCCGGTCGGGATAGCGGCCATGCCAGTCGACCGTCTCACGGGTGGCCTCCGATGATCGCCATGCTCACCGCCGCCACGGTGGCCTTCGGGGTGGCCATCTTCGGTACCGCCTACGCCATCCGCCTGTTCCGGGCGCTGAACATCGGCCAGTTCATCCAGCAGGAGCTGGAAGGCCACATGCACAAGTCGGGCACGCCCACCATGGGCGGCATCGTCATCATCGCCGCCATCCTGTGCGGCTATGCGGTGTCGCAGTTCCGGGTGCGATTCGACGACGGCGGCATCGATCTGGTCGAGACCGGTTTCGAGACCTCCGGGCTGCTCGTGATCGGCGCCATCGTCGGCATGGGTGTGGTCGGCTTCATCGACGACTACCAGAAGCTCTCCCGGTTCCGTAACAAAGGTCTCGGTATCACGGCCAAGCTGATCGGTCAGCTGGCGGTGGCCGGGCTCTTCACATGGGGCGCGGTGGCAAGCGGCGCCTCCACCGCCCTTGCCTTCACGCGGCCCACGGCCCTCGACCTGGGAGGGGCGGCGTTCGCCGTCTGGGTGCTCCTGCTGCTCACCGGCTTCTCGAACGCGGTCAACTTCACCGACGGCCTGGACGGGCTGGCATCGGGATCGGTGGCGCTGGTGGCGGCCTCGTACATGATCATCGCCTTCTGGATCTTCCGGCATCCCGAGATCTACAACGTGGAGGGAAGCCTGGGCCTGGCGACCGTGGCGTCCGCGATCATGGGCGCCTCCCTCGGCTTTCTCTGGTGGAACGCCTGTCCCGCCCGGATAATCATGGGGGATGTCGGCTCCCAGGCCCTGGGGGGCGGGATCACCGCGATCGCGTTGCTGACCAACACGCACCTGCTCCTCGTGATCCTGGGCGGCCTGTGGGTGATCGAAGCCCTGTCGGTGATCATCCAGGTGGCGGGGTTCCGGTGGTTCGGGGGGCGGCGGGTATTCCGGATGGCGCCCATCCACCATCACTTCGAGATGAAGGAATGGCCGGAGACCACCATCATCACCCGCTTCTGGATCATTGCGGCGATCGGCGTGGCGCTCGGCCTGGGGATCTTCTACGGGGACTTCCTCGCCGTGGGCCAGCTAGGAGGTTCCTGATGCACACCCTGGTGCTGGGTGCGGGTATCTCGGGGCAGGCCGCGTCGCGGCTGGCGACCCGGCTGGGGATGGAACACCGCATCTACGACCGGCGCGCCGACGCTCTCGATGGCGCTCCTGCCGGGGTGGAGACAGTTGCCGGCGAGTGGGACCCCTCCATGCTGGCGGGCGTCTCGCTGGTGGTGGCCAGCCCCGGGTTCATGCCCCATCTGCCGCCGTTGACGGATGTCCGAGCGGCGGGAATACCGATCTGGAGCGAGGTTGAGCTGGCCGTTCGCCATCTCGATTGCCCGGTGATCGCCATTACGGGCACCAACGGCAAGACGACCGTGTGCCGCCAGACCACCGAGATGCTGGTTGAGTCGGGCATCAGGGCGGTGGCTGCCGGCAACATCGGGGTTCCGATCAGCGATGTCCTGCCGGGAAGCTGCGAGGTGGTGGTCCTCGAGATCTCCAGCTTCCAGCTTGAGTACACCTACTCGCTGGCGCCGCGGGTTTCTGTGTTCATGAACGTCGCGGATGACCACGTGGACTGGCATCGATCGCTGATCGCCTACCGGCTGGCCAAGGGCCGCATCTCCCGCCATCTCTCCGACCAGGACCTGCTGGTCTACGACGAGGGGGATCCGGGCGCGGTCGCCCATGCGCTCGGGGCCCCAGGCCGCAAGACGCCGGTGACCGGCGCCGAGCCGGGCCCGGGCCCGGAGGGGCCGTTCGGGTTCGCCGCCGGCGGCCTGATGCTTCCCGGCGGGATGGCGCCGATCGCGGAAATGCCCGACCTCGACTACTCCTTCCGGGTGAACTTGGTGGCCTCGGCCGTGGCCGCCGTAGAACTGGGCGCCGACCCGGCGGCGGCGGCCAGGGTGGCGTCCCGCTTCCGGCACCGCCACCATCGGCGGACCGTGGTGGGCTCGCTCGGCGACGTGACCTGGGTGGACGATTCCAAGGCCACCAACCCGCATGCAGCGATGGCGGCCATCCGTTCCTATCCGTCAGTGGTGCTGATCGCGGGCGGGGTGAGGAAGGGCCTCGACCTGTCCCCCCTGGTGCGGGCGCCCAACGTCCGCTACATGGTGGCGATGGGGGAGTGCGGTCCCGACCTGGTGGAGATGGCCGCGGGTCTGCCCACCGCCCTGGCCGGTTCGATGGAGGAGGCGGTGCGGATGGCCTCCGACCACGCCCGGGCCGGGGATACCGTCCTGCTCTCGCCGGGCACCACCGGATTCGACATGTTCACCTGCTACGAGCACCGGGGAAACGTCTTCATCCAGCACGTCGACGAGTACCTGGGTCGGGTCCGGGCCGGCCGGGACCCGAGGGCGCCCGCATCCGCGGCGGCTGCTGAATGAGCAACCGCCTGTCGTCGATCGCGGACCTCCGCGTCTGGGCCCGCCGCCGCGACGAGATCGCTCTGTCTCGATCCAGGGTGGTGGTGTTCGTGCTGGTGCTGGCCGCCAGCCTGCTGGTGATCGGCCTTGGGGCCACGCTGTCGGCTTCCTCAGCCTCCGGGATCATCCAGGAGGCCGATCGGCTGGCGGTCTTCAAGAGGCAGCTGCAGTGGGTGGTCGTAGGCGTTTGCGCGATGGTGATCATGGCCATGGTTCCCTACAACTGGTACCGCCGGATCGCCCCCTATGCCCTGGGCCTCTCCTTCGCCGGGCTGGTGGTGACCCTGATGGTCGGTGTGAGGAGGGGCGGCGCCAACCGGTGGCTGGAATTCGGTGATCTGACCGTCCAGGTTTCGGAGTTCTCCAAGCTGGCCGTGATCGTTTTCCTGGCCGCCGTCCTCACCCGTCGAAGAGACCGCCTCGACGAGCCGCGCCAGTGGGCAGGCCCGATGGTGTTCGCAGTGGGCGGGACCTGTGCGCTGATCGTCTGGCAGCCCGACCTGGGAACCGCCATCATCGTGGCCGGGGCGGCCGGGGTCATGATGATCGCGGCCGGGGTGCCGTTCCGGTATATCGCCGGCATCGGCGCTACCGGATTGGCGGTGATCGGGTATGCCACCTACTCGCTGGAGTACCGCCGCCAGCGGTTCCTGTGTTTCCTGGACCCGCTGTCCGACCCGAGCGACGCCTGTTTCCAGATGATCCAGAGCCTCATAGCCCTCGGCAGCGGCCACTGGCTGGGTGTCGGGCTGGGCGCCTCCCGGTCCCGCTGGTCATACCTGCCCAATCCCTACACCGACTTCATCTTCACCATCATCGGTGAGGAGACCGGTTTCATCGGGGCGACCGCCCTGCTGTTCGCCCTGGCCGGCTTGTCGCTGGTCGGGGTGTGGGTGGCCTACCGGACCAGCGACATGTTCGCCCGCCTCCTCGCCAGCGGCATCACCGCCTGGTTGGGCGTGCAGTCGCTGGTCAACGTGGGTGGTGCGGTTGGCGCCATTCCGGTTACCGGCCTGGCCCTGCCGCTGGTGTCGGTCGGTGGTAGCGCGATGCTGGTGGCCATGGCCGGGGTCGGGATCCTGGTGAACGTGGCGCGCAACGCCCCGCACGTACCCGATCCGGCGCCGGAACGGCGGGCCCGGTGAGTTTCGCCATCGCCGCGGCAGGCACCGGTGGGCACATCTTTCCTGGCCTGGCGGTGGCGGAGCAGTTGGTCGCCGCCGGAGTCGGTAGGGAGCACGTGCTGTTCATCGGAGGAGACCGGATGGAGGTCGACCTGGTCCCGAGGGAGGGCTACCCGCTGCTGCGGATACGGATACACGGCCTGGAGAGGCGCCTGTCGGCCCGCAACCTCCGCATCCCGCAACTCGTGTGGAAGGCCGCCCGGACCGTGGCGCGGGAATTCCGTGAGCGCAGGGTCAGGGCCGTGCTGTGCATGGGAAGCTACGTCACGGTGCCGGTCGCCATCGCCGCCCGGCAGGCCGGCGTGCCGCTCTACATCCACGAGCAGAACGCCGGGGCCGGGCTGGCGAATCGCCTGGCCGGCCGCTGGGCAGACCGGTCCCTGGTTTCGTTTCCCGGTACCAGGGGGCTGGCCGGGGAGGTCGTCGGCTACCCGCTGAGGTCATCGCTCACCACGCTCGACAAGGCCGCGGTCCGGCCGGACGCGCTGGCGCGGTACGGACTGGAGTCCGGCCCGGACACGGTCGGCGTGATGGGAGGGAGCCTGGGCGCGGGGTCGATCAATGAGGCTGTCACCGCCTTGTCGGAGAGGTGGAAGGGCGCGCCCATCCAGATCGTTCACCTCGCGGGCGACCGGAACCGGGCTCAGGTGTCGACCACCGGAGACGCGTCCTCGGTGACGAGGCGGGTGCTGGGCTTCGAGGACCGGATGGACCTCTTCTACGGCGTCTCGGACGTGGTGCTCTCCCGGGCCGGCGGAAGCATGATGGAGGCGGCCGTGACCGGCACTCCCAGCGTCCTGGTGCCCGGGTCGTTCGCCGGACGCCATCAGCTTGCCAACGCCCGCGCCATGGTCGAGACCGGCGCCGCCGTGCTGGTGGAGGAGGCCGGGCTGGGTTCTGTAGGCGGGATCCTGGAGGACCTGCTTGCCGACCCGGAGCGGCGCGACCGGATGCGCCGGGCCGCAATTGACGCAGCCAGGCCGGGTGCTGCTGCCACCATTGCCACCATGATGATGGATGGCGCGGATGTCGCGGCTCGATGAGAGCATACGAATCCACCTCGTGGGGGCGGGGGGTGCCGGGATCGGTCCGCTCGCCAAGCTGCTGTCGGCCATGGGTCACGTCGTATCGGGGTCCGACCTGGTCGGGGGCGCCGGCCTCGAAGGGCTGGATAGCCACCGCGTAGAGACGTGGGTGGGCAACCGCCCCGACCGGATGGCGGAGTGCGACCTGGTGGTGGCCTCGTCGGCGGTTCCCGCCACGGACCCGGAGTTGGTGGCGGCGGGAGACGCCGGGGTCACGGTGTGGGACCGTCCGCGCCTGCTCCGCGAGATAACCGGTCGCGTACCTACTCTCGGCTTCACCGGAACGCACGGCAAGACCACCTCCACGGCCCTGGCGGTGACAGCTACGAGAGCGCTGGGGATCGACGCCTCCTTCGTGGTGGGTGGTGACCTGGCGGGTTCCGGCGCCAATGCCCACCTGGGCGTGGCCGACCTGCTGGTGCTCGAGGCCGATGAGGCCTTCGGGACCTTCGCCCACCTGGTCCTGGCCGGGCTGGCGGTCACCAATGTCGACTCCGACCACCTTGACCACTACGGGACGCAGGAACGCCTGGAGGATGCCTTCCGGGATGTGGTCGACCGGGTCGACGGCCCCGTGGTGGTAGGGGTGGACGATCCGGGTGGGCGGCGCCTGGCCGAGCGGACCGGGCGGCCGGGGTACGGCACCTCTCCCGAGGCGGTCTGGAGGATCTCGGATGTCGAGCCCGGTCCCGGCTCGGTGTCCTTCCGGCTCGGCGGCCGGTTCCCTACCGGATCGGTGAAGGTCGGCAGCCCCGGCCTGCACACCGCCCGCAACGCCTGTGGCGTGCTGGCCCTGCTGTCCGAGCTGGGTTACGACCTGGCAGCAGTGATCGAGAGCCTGGCGCGTTTCGAGGGGGTACGGCGGCGGCTCGAACATCGGGCCACGGTCGGTGACGTGACCATCATCGACAGCTATGCCCACCATCCCGCCGAGGTGGCGGCCGACATCGAGGCACTGGCCCCGGTGGACCGGAACCGGCTCTGGGTGGTGTTCCAGCCCCATCTCTATTCGAGGACGGCGGCGCTGGCATCCGAGTTCGGGGAGGCCCTGGCCGGGGCGGACCGGGTGGTGGTGACCGACATCTACGGGGCTCGTGAGGCGCCCCGGCCGGGCGTCACAGGAGAGCTGGTGGCAGACTCGGCGAGTGGCCGGCACGGGGCGGTTCGCTACGTCCCGGGCTTGGAGGAGGCGGCGGATCTGGTCGCCGGGGAGGTCCGGCCGGACGACCTGGTCCTCACGTTGGGCGCCGGAGACATAACCACCCTGCCCGACCGCCTGGTCGACCGGCTGGCCGGGCGCTGATGCAAGGCTGGGACGGACTCGTAGCCGGTGGCCATGTCCGCGCGGGGGTGGAGTTGTCCCGGCTCACCACGTACAAGCTGGGCGGACCCGCCCGCTGGTTCTGCGAGCCCGGGAACGTGGAGGAGCTGCGGTCGGTGTCGCTGGCGGCGCGGGCACGCGGGATCGAGATGGTCGTCATGGGACGGGGAAGCAACCTGGTGGTATCCGACGACGGATACCCCGGCCTGGTGATCCGGCTGGGTGCCGGGTTCAGGCAGGTTGCCGTGGACCGGGAGGAGCGGATCGTCAGGGCTGGAGCGGCTGTCAGCCTGCCCGTGCTGGCTCGAAGGATGGCCGACGAGTCCCTGTCCGGGCTGGAGTTCTACGTAGGCATACCCGGTTCGGTGGGAGGGGCGGTCCGCATGAACGCCGGATTCTTCGGCGTAGAGACCGTTGACGTGATCAGGTCGGCGTCGATCCTGGATGCCGGCTCGGGATCGGTCGTCGAGCGGGAAGCCGGCCGGCTCGGTCTCGGCTACCGGACCAGCAACCTGGGCGCCGATGAGGTCGTGCTCGATGCTTCCTATTCGGTGTGTGAAGGTGATCGGGAGAGGATCGTGGCGCTGATGCGCGAGGCCATTCGCTGGCGGCGCGATCACCAGCCCGGGGGAACCCTCAACGCCGGTAGCGTTTTCCGCAACCCGCCGGGAGACAGCGCCGGGCGGATCATCGACGCGCTGGGGCTGAAGGGGATGCGCCGCGGCGGCGCCCATGTCTCCCCGAAGCACGCCAACTTCTTCGTAGTGGATCCCGGCGGCACCGCGCAGGATGTGTTCAGCCTGGTCCGGGACGTGAGGAAGCTGGTACTCGACATAACGGGAATCCTGCTGGAACCGGAGGTGAGGTTCATCGGGTTTCCACACGATCGAACGGGGCAATCGCCCGGAGGCAACCAGGATTGACCATCGAGCCCCGCATCAAACGTCGGCGCCGGGAGGTCGCCGAACAGCAGGCTCGGACTCGCATCCGGAGGTCCATCTGGATGCTGGTCATCCTGGCCTGTGCCGGCGGTGTGGCGTGGTTCCTGATGTCCCCGTTCATGAGTGTCGAGGAGGTGGCCGTCAGCGGCGCGGTGCGCGTGCCGGTCGAAGACATTCTTCAACGGAGCGGGGTGGTCGAGGGCAGGCCGCTGGTCACCATCCGCGCCCCCACGGTGGAAACCCACCTGATGGAGGATCCCAGGATCGCAGCCGCCTCCGTCAAGCTGGTGTTCCCCACCCGCGTCGAAGTGGTGGTTCGGGAGCGGGTGGACACAGCCTGGATCGACCTGGGGGACAGATGGGGGGTTCTGGCCGACGATGGCGTGGTGCTGGCTTACGCGTCCACGCCGACCACCCGGCTCCCGCAGATCCGCGTGGTCATCGATGACCCCGGGCTGGGCGCCAGGATCGAGGTCCCGGAGGTGGGCGGCGCGCTGGATTTCATCGCGGTCCTGCCGGATGACCTGGCGGAGCGGAGTCTCTTCGAGGCCAGCGACGGCGAGCTGTGGGTCTGGGTGGGTAACCGGATAGCCCGGCTCGGCCTACCCAGCGACATGGCGGCCAAGGCGACCTCGCTCCTCACGATCCTCGACACCGCTCCGGTCGGACTCATCGACGTCACGGCCCCGAGCCGTCCCGCAGTCCGGCCCTGGAAGTCGGTCGGCAGGACGCTGCCCGGACTCGAATACCTTAAGTCTCAACTAGAAGCAGAGATTTATCTAGAACCTTAAGGAATCGGATGGCGTATGCTTCCCGAGTCTCCACTAGAACGCGAAGCTTTGCCTCTAGCATTGGGCGTGTCCGGAGCGGACTGTCAATGCCGAAGCGGTGAATGGAAGGAACGACACACCCAATGACCGTTATCAACGAAAGCCCCCTCCGTAGCTATGTGGCTGTCATCAAGGTGGTCGGGGTGGGTGGCGGCGGCACGAACGCCGTCAACCGCATGATCGAAGCCGGAATCCGGGGAGTGGAGTTCGTCGCCGTGAACACGGACGCGCAGGCACTGCTCATGTCGGAGGCAGATGTCAAGCTCAACATCGGCGGCGAGTTCACGAAAGGACTGGGCGCCGGCGCGGATCCGTCGGTGGGCAGGTCCGCCGCCGAGGACAACAGGGAACAGATCGAGGAAGCGCTGGCCGGTTCGGATCTCGTCTTCGTGACCGCCGGCGAGGGCGGGGGAACGGGAACGGGCGCCGCACCCGTGGTGGCCGATGTCGCCCGCAACCTCGATGCCCTGACCGTCGCGGTCGTCACCAGGCCCTTCGGATTCGAGGGTCATCGCCGTTCCAAGCTGGCCGAGCAGGGCATAGCCGCGCTCAGGGAGGCGGTCGACGCCATGATCGTCATCCCGAACGACAACCTGCTGGCCGAGGCTGATCGCTCCACCACGATGATGGAGGCTTTCGCGATGGCCGACCAGGTCTTGACGGACGGGGTCAACGGCATCGCCCAGATCATCACCACACCCGGCCTCATCAACGTGGACTTCGCGGATGTCAAGACGGTTCTGGGCGGAGCCGGCGCGGCCGTGCTCGGTATCGGACGGGCATCGGGCGAGAGTCGGGCGCTGCAGGCGGCCCAGCAGGCGATGTCCAGCCCCTTGCTCGAAACCACGATGGACGGGGCCAAGGGTGTCCTGCTCTCGATTTGCGGCCCGCCCGATATGACCCTCGCCGAGGTGAGCGAGGCGGCCATGGCCGTCCAGGACCACGCCGAGTCCGATGCCCAGATCATCTTCGGTGCTACCTCCGACGAGTCGGTCGGCGAGGAGGTGCGCGTCACCGTGATCGCCGCCGGGGTGGGATCGCCTTCCGCGGGTCCGTCCGGATCGGGAGCGTCAAGGCGCACCCCGTACTCCGACCGATCGGAGGGCGTTTTCCGGTCGGCCGAGGATGATCCGCTGGACATACCCGACTGGCTCCGGGAATAGAACGCACACGGAGACGCCGGGGACATCCGGCCGGTCGACGGTGCTGATCCGGCCTCCCCGGTTCCGCGGCGCCGCATTCACCACCGCCGCGGCCGGCGACATGTTGTCCGGTGATCGCGAGACGGTATCAAGGACGCTCGGGGTCCCATCCGAGTGGGCTTCGCTCCGCCAGGTTCATGGGGCGGAGGTACTGACCGTCACCGAACCGGGCCGGGCCGGGCCCGGCGACGCCCTCGTTAGTAGCGCAAAGGCTCTGCCTCTGGCCGTCATGACCGCCGACTGCGCAGGCGTGGTGCTGGAGACCGAGAATGCCGTGGGTGTGGCGCACGCCGGATGGAGGGGGGTGGTGGCCGGCGTGGTAGCGGCGACAGCCCGCCGTCTGGAGGGTCTGGGAAGGCGGCCCGGTCCGGTGTTGAGGGCTGCCATCGGTCCGTTGATCGGGCCCTGCTGTTTCGAGGTCGGTCCGGAAGTCGCCGTCCTGTTCCGTGACAGGCACGTCAAGTCCACCGGTGGCATGACGACCGTTGATCTGGCGACCGCCGTCCGTGAGCAGGTCCCGCAGGCCGAGTGGTGGTCGGCCGAGGCGTGTACTCGCTGCGAGGAGGGTTGGTTCTCGTTCCGGGCCGACCGCACCAAGCATCGCTTGGCGGCCTTGGGATGGATTCCGTGAGCGTGGCCGTCCGCCTGCGCGAGGTGGTCCGGCGCGTCGAGGACGCTGCCCGCCGGTCGGGCCGGGACCGCGACGACGTGAGGATCGTGGCGATCGGCAAGGGCCGCCCACCCGCCGTACTGGAGGAGGCCATCGCCGCCGGACATCTGGTGTTCGGTGAGAACCGGGGGCAGGAGTTGGCGTCGAAGGCCGGCCGGCTCCCGAGCAACCTCGAATGGCACTTCGTGGGCCCGCTCCAGACCAACAAGGTGCGGATGGTCCGGCCGCTGGTGGCCCTGCTGCACTCCTTCGACCGCGATCGGCTGGTGAAGCCATGGCTGCGCGGCGCGGACCGGCCCCCACCGACCCTGCTACAGGTCAACATCGGGAGGGAGCCCCAGAAGTCGGGGGTCCAACCCGATCTCGTGGTCGAGACTTTCGAGCGGTGGGAAGCGGCGGGGGTCCCGCTGGCCGGAGTGATGGCGATACCTCCGATCGGCGCGAGACCAGAGGATTCCCGCCCCTACTTCGTCCGGATGCGGGAGATCAGGGACGAGCTGTCCGCCCGGCTGGGGCGTCCTATGGCGCTTAGCATGGGCATGACGGACGATTTTGAGGTGGCGATCGAGGAAGGATCCACCATCGTTCGCATCGGACGGGCTATCTTTGGGCCCTGAGCCGTAGCGGTACAGAAATGAGCGCCATGAACAAACTGCTGACATGGATGGGTCTCGTGGACGAAGGAGAGCCCTCCCTGAACCCCGGTTACGGAACCCGGACCGACATGCCCAGCCGCCGGCCTCCGCCGCGGAGCCAGTTCCGCATAGTGGACGATCAGCCGCAGACACCGGCTGACCGGAGTTCCCGGATCGCCGAGCCGGTCCCTCCCTACCAGCGGCCCGCGGTGGTTTCCGCACGCGGCGACTCGGATGTCATCGTGCGGGGTCCGGAGGCGGCCGTCATCTCGGCCAGCTACACCGAGATACTCGAGGCCCGCGGATTCGATGACGTGAGGAAGGTCGCCGACGTACTCCGGGAACAGGTTCCGGTGGTGGTGAACCTGAAGAGTCTCGATCCTCCGACGGTACGGAGGTTGGTCGACTTCCTGTGCGGCCTCGTGTATGCGTTGGAGGGGACCATCCAGAAACCGGCCGCGGGAGTCCTGCTGGTGCGCCCCCCGAGGGTCACGATCACCCGGCAGGAGTTACAGCGCCTGGCCTCCCTGGGCCTGTACGACATCGACGTCTGAGGCGGGCTTGATCCGGCTGATCTGCAATCTGCTGCAGCTCTACGTGGTTGCGATCGTCGCCCGGGCCGTCCTGAGCTGGATCGAGGTTCCCGGCGATCACCCGGTCGGCCGGGCGGTGGCGGTGCTCTCGCGGATCGTGGATCCGCCGCTCCGGCCGCTCCGGCGCTCCCTTCCCGCCATCCCTGTGGGGGGTGTCAGGTTGGATCTGTCGCCGATCATCCTGATCGTGGCGATAATGATCGTGGCGAGGATCATATGCAGATGACGAGGATGGTATGCGGATAAGTTCGAACGAGGTCCAGGCGGTCAAGTTCTCGGTTGCCCTGCGCGGGTACGCCGAGGACGAGGTCGACGCCTTTCTCGACATCGTGGTCAAGACGATCTCCGAGTACGAGGGACTCCACGACCGGCTGCAGCGTGAGGTAGGGCGGCTGCGGGCGGCGCTCGACGAATGCCGGGAGAACCGGATCGCGGAGGGTTCAGCCAAGGCCCGGACCGTGGTGACCGTCCAGGCCGATGAGGCCGTGGCCCGGGTTCGGGAAGTGATCGACGAGGCCGCTCGGACATCGGAACAGATGGTTGAGAACGTGCTGGAGGCGGGCGAGCACCTTCTGGACCAATTCCGCGCCGCCATGACACCTGGAGAGCAGCAGGACGGTCCCGTCCCGCGTTGAAGAGCGGTCCGCCGAGGGGTTCCAGATGTCGCATCCATCGTACGAAGGGTCGCCGCCCGTGACATCCCTGCCGCGCCGCGCCGACGTGGCGGTGATCGGTGGCGGCGTGGTCGGGCTGTGCGTCGCATACGAGTTGGCGGCGCATGGTCGCCAGGTGGTCGTCATCGACGGGGGACGGATCGGGCGCGGTAGCGCCGCCGGCAACGCCGGGTTGATCACCCCGAGCCACCTGATCCCCATGGCCGCCCCCGGCGTGCTGTCCGGCGTGGTGGGTGGGATGATCCGGCGGACCGGTCCGGTCACCGTGCGTCCGTCGATCGACCCGTCGTACCTGCGCTGGATGATCCGGTTTGCCCGCAATTGCAACTCCCGGGCCGCCCATGCGGGGGCGATCGCCCTGTCCACACTCGGGTTCCTCAGCGCCGACCTGGCGGTGCAGTGGATCAGGCGTGAAAGCATCGAGTGTTCCTACCAGAAGTCGGGACTCCTGTACGCCTACGGAGATCCGGCGGCCTTCGAAGCCTCTCGGCACGAGGCCGACACGATGGAGCGGTACGGCGTCACCGTCGAGAGATACGACGCCGCCGAACTCCGCGAGCAGGAGCCTGCACTCGACGAGGGGGTCGTCGGGGGATTCCGGTGCGTGGATGATGCCGGTCTGGATCCCGCCCGCTTCATGTCGGGAATCGTGTCGGTGCTCTCCGAACGCGGGGTCGTGTTCGTTCCCCAAACGCGGCTGCTGGACTTCCGGACCTCGGACGGCGGGGTGGACCGCCTGGTGACCGCGCGGGGCGACCTGGCGGCTGACGAGGTTGTGATCGCCACCGGCGCGTGGACCCCCGGCGTGGCCGCCCTGCTCGGTGAGTCGATCCCCATCCAGGCCGGTAAGGGTTACAGCATGACGGTGGCGGCGCCCCGCCAAGGTCCTCGCAACAACATCCTGTTGGGAGACCGATGGGTGGCGGTGAACCCGATCGGAGACCAACTGCGGATGAGCGGCTGGCTCGAGTTGGGCCGCCTCGACACTCGGCCGTCGTTACGCCGGCTGGCCACGGTGGAGGCCAACGTTCGATCCCGCGTCCGGCTCGACCCCGAGCTCACGGTGCTGGAAAGATGGGCGGGTCTGCGACCGGTGACGCCCGACGGGCTTCCCATCATCGGCCGGTCACCCGGCTGGCGCAACGTGACCTACGCCGTCGGGCACGGCAAGCTCGGCCTGTCGCACGGGCCGGTAACCGGCCGGCTGGTGGCCCAGATCATCTGCGACCGACCCACCGACCTCGAGCTGGATCCCTTCTCGCCCCGCCGGTTCGGCTAGAGGGCTAGCCGGCTGCCTTCTCGAGGCGCACCGAGAGGGCGCTCTCACCGATCTCGAACCGTGTCCCGCCTTGCACGGGCCCGGGGAGGATCTCCACAGCCAGCACCTCGCCGGCGATGAATCCGGCGTGGGTCTGAACGGCCTCGGCAAGGAGGTCGTCGTCGGTGTGATACCGGAGCCCGATCCGGTCGGTGACCTCGAGCCCGAGGTCGCGCCGGGCGCGCTGGATCCGTGACACCACCTCGCGGGCCAGGCCCTCGCTCCGCAGTCCGCCGGTGAGCACCGTGTCGAGCGCCACCGACAGCGAACCATCCGACGCCACAGCCAGTCCCGGAAGGGGGTTCCTGGTGATGACCACGTCGTCGGCGCTCAACTCGTGGCCGGCGATGGTCATCGCGCCCGCTTCGAGCAGGGACGCCACCTCGTCCGACGGCAGTCCCGCCAGCGCGGCCGCGACCTCCCGGACCGCGGCGCCGAGGCGGGGACCCAGGCGCTTGTAGTTGGCCTTGGCCGCCAGCTCGACCACCGACAGCTCGTCTTCACGGGTGCCGATCTCCTTGACGTTCAGCTCCTCGGCGATCACCGCGCCGTGGCGATGGACCGCGGCCGTCACGTCGGGATCGCGGGTGACCACCGCCAGCCGCGCCAGGGGCTGGCGAACACCGATCGAGTGATACGACCGCAGCGACCGGCCGAGCGTCACCACCGTGCGGGCTACATCCATCGACCGCTCGAGGTCCTCGTCGATCGTGTCCTCGTCCACCACCGGGTAGTCGGTGTGATGGACGCTGGAGGCTTCCGGTACCAGGCCGGTGTGGATCTCCTCGGTGATGAAGGGCAGGACCGGCGCCAGCAGGCGGCTGAAGGTCACCAGCACCTCGTAGAGGGTGGCGAAGGCAGCCTGCTTGTCGGCCTCGTTGCCCTCCCGAGCCCGCCAGAACCGGCGCCTCGACCTTCTCACGTACCAGTTGGTCAGGTCGTTGACGAAGCCGAGAGCCGGGCCCACCACGGCATAGAGGTAGTAGCCCTCCATCAACTCGTTGGTCCGCCGGATCAGCGACTGCAGGACGCTCAGTATCCAGCGGTCGATCTCGGGCCGGTCGGCGGGGACGGGCGCCGACCTGAGGTCTTCGAACCGGATACCGTCCGCCTCGGCATAGGTGGTGAAGAAGGAATAGGCGTTCCAGAACGGCAGGATCACCGTCCGCACCACCTCGCGCACCCCCGCCTCGGAGAAGCGGAGCGGCTCGGCCCGCAGTACCGGCGAGTCGATCAGGTAGGCCCGGACCGCGTCTCCCCCGTACCGGTCCAGAACTGCGGAGGGCTCGGGGTAGTTCTTGAGACGCTTGGACATCTTGCGCCCGTCCTCCGCCAGGATCATGCCGTTGACGACGCAGTTGCGGAACGCGACCTCGTCGAACAGGGCGGCGGCCAGTACATGGAGGGTGTAGAACCATCCCCGGGTCTGATCGAGACCCTCGGCGATGAAGTCGGCGGGGAACGTCCGCGGGAAACGTTCCTCGTTCTCGAACGGGTAGTGATACTGGGCGTATGGCATCGACCCGGACTCGAACCAGCAGTCCAGCACTTCGGGCACGCGGGCCATGACACCTGGCCGGTCCGTGCATGACGGGCAGGAATAGGTCACCTCGTCGACCACGTGCTTGTGGAGGTCCTCCAGCCACACGCCGGACCGTTCGGCCAGATCTTCCCGGCCACCCATGCACTCCTGGTAGCCACAGGAGTCGCACTCCCAGACCGGGATGCAGCTCCCCCAGAACCGGTTGCGGGAGACCGCCCAGTCCCGGGCGTCCTCCAGCCAGTTGCCGAACCGGTTGGCCCCTACCGGCCCCGGAACCCAATGGATGGATCCGTTCAGCTCCACCATCCGGTCGCGGACCGCCTCGACCCGCACGAACCAGGTTGGGATGGCCTTGTAGATGAGCGGCTGATCGGTGCGGTAGCAGAACGGGTAGGAGTGGACGATCTGCTCATTCTTCAGCAGCGCTCCCGATTCCCGGAGGAGGCCGATGATGGTGTCGGCCGCTTCGAACACGTGGAGCCCGGCCAGGTCGGGGGTGGCGGCGGTGAACCTCGCCTCGAGGTCGACCGGATCGACGATTGCGTCCAGGTCCGCGTCCGCCAAGGCGTAGAGGTCCTCCTCGCCGTAGGCGGGCGCCATATGGACCAGGCCGGTTCCCTCGTCGGTGGTCACCGACGGGCTGGGGATCACCCGGAAGGCCCTCCGGGCGGCACGATCCTCGAAGTAGGGGAGGGGCGGCCGGTAGCGCACCCCCATCAGCTCGCTGCCGGAGGCGACCGCAGCCGGCCGCCGGGCCTCGCCGAAGACCTCCTCCACCCGGCCGGCAGCCACCCAGTAGCGGCCTCCGCCGTCCTCGATCGCCACGTAGTCGATGTCGGGGCCGACTGCCACCGCCAGGTTGCCCGGAAGCGTCCAGGGAGTGGTGGTCCAGATGGTCAGGTAGTCGCCGGGGCGGGCCGGCCCGCTCGGGTCGGGGGTGTCGAGGATCTCCAAGCGGACCGTGACGGCGGGGTCGGGGTGGTCGCGATAGCCGCCCAGGCTCACCTCGAAGTTGGACAGGGTGGTGCCGGCGGCCCACGAGTAGGGAAGTACCTTGAAGGCCCGGTAGACGAGACCTTTGTCCCACAGCGCTCGGAACACCCACCAGACGCTCTCCATGAACTCGGGGTCCATGGTCTTGTAGTCGTTCCTGAAGTCGACCCAGCGGCCTATGCGGCGGGTTATGCCCTCCCAGTCGGCGGTGGTGACCTCGACCATCCGGCGGCAGGCGTCGTTGAAGACGGTCACGCCCAGCTCCTCGATCTGGCGGGGGCCGGAGATGCCGAGCTGCTGCTCGACCTCCATCTCGACCGGCAAGCCGTGGGTGTCCCAGCCGAAGCGGCGTTCCACCCGGTGTCCCCGCATGGTCCAGTAGCGGGGAACGATGTCCTTGATGATCCCGGCCAGGATGTGGCCGTAGTGGGGGCTCCCGGAGGCGAACGGGGGGCCGTCGTAGAACGTGTACTCGTGCTCGCGGGGTCGCATCTCGACGGAGGCCTGGAAGGCCCCGGTCTCGTCCCAACGCTCCAGGATGCGCGCGTCGAGGGCCGGGAGGTCGAGCCCGGGAGGCACTCGGGTGAAGTCGGAGACCGGCGCGGAGTCGGGTTTGCTACCTGGCATGATCCTGTGAGTAGCTGCGGGCGCCATCGTACCCGTAGCGGTTGGCGGTGCCGGAACCGGCCGGCCGGAGCGGAGCGATCCCAGCGACCGGGTTCCGGACCTGCTAGCTTCGGTCGGCCCCCACAGTCGCGCCGGAGGAAGAGCAGTATGGCTTCTCGACGCAAGCTGGCCGAGTCCACACTCGCACGTTTCAAGAGGCTCCTCGAGGAGAGGGAGCGGAGCCTGGTGTCGGTCATCGCCGACCACGAAGCCGAGCGGAGCGAGGTCAGGATGGCTGAGACCGCCGCTGAGCGCCGACCCGATCCGGACTCGGCCGATGGCGGCGCGATGGCCTTCGAGTTCGAGAAGGAACTGTCGGTGGACCGCAACAGCCGTGACCTGCTCGGCCAGGTCCGTAACGCCCTCCAGTCACTGGAGGACGGCACCTACGGCGACTGCCGGGTATGTGGAAGCTCCATCCCGGTGGCGCGCCTGCGGGCCCTTCCGCAGACCAGCCTGTGCGTGAAGTGCGCGTCGCGCCGGCGCTGACCAGCCGACGTATCAGCGCCGGCCTCCTAGGCGGGGCCGTTCTGGTAGCCGATCAGATCAGCAAGCTGTGGGCGCGAACGGCGTTGGCCGACCACGACCTCGTGATCATTCCCGGCTGGTTCCGGCTCGCGGTCACCGAGAACTCGGGGGCGGCTTTCTCGCTGTTCCAGGGTTACGGCTCCTGGCTGGGGTTGGCAGCCGTCGCGGTCGCTTTCCTGATCTTGGTAGTGGTGGAGCGCAGTAGGAGCACCACCGAGCTGGTGGGGCTGGGTCTGGTGCTCGGCGGGGCGATCGGGAACGTCGTCGATCGGCTCCTGCGCGGACCGTGGATGTCCGGATCCGTCACGGACTTCATCGACTTCAGCTTCTGGCCCACCTTCAACCTGGCCGACTCCGCCATCACGGTGGGCGTGGTGATCCTCGTATGGGCGGCCAGACGCATCTGACCGTCCCGGAATCGCTGGACGGCGCCCGTTTCGACCTGATCCTGGCCCGCCTGGCCGGGGTGAGCAGGGCGAGGGCCCGGCGGATGATCGAGTCCGGCCGGGCCGGGCTGACATCAACCGGGCCGGACAGCGGGAACCGGCCCCCCGCCCGGCTCGGCGCCGGTGACGGCCTCTGGTTCGTGCCTCCCGAGACGCCCGCATTACAGCCGCATCCGGTCGAGCTCGACGTCCGCTACGAGGACCGCTACCTGGCCGTGATCGGCAAGCCCTCGGGGATGGTCACCCATCCGGGACCCGGTCACGGCGAGGCGACGCTGGTTTCGGCGCTGCTCCATCGGTGGCCGGAGGTCGAGGGGGTGGGCGAGTACCCGCGGTGGGGGATCGTCCACCGCCTCGACATGGACACCTCGGGGGCGATCCTCATCGCGCGGCATCCGCTTGCCCATCGTCGCCTGACCGAGGCGATCGCGGCCAGGGAAGTGCGCCGCCGCTACCTCACCCTCACCCACGGCGGCTTCGCGGTCGCCTCCGGGACGATCGACGCGCCGATCGATCGGCGGCGGGCGAGAAGTTTCGTGGGACCCGGCGGAAAACCCGCCGTCACCCACTACCGGTGGCTGGCCACGTGGGATCGTCCCCTGCTGAGCCTGCTGGAGGTGACTCTCGAGACCGGGCGTACACACCAGATCCGGGTGCATCTGGGCTCGATCGATCGGCCGGTGGTGGGGGATAAGGTCTACGGCCGGCCCGCCAGGGCCGGAGTGGATCCGGGCCGGGTCTGGCTCCATGCCCACCGGCTGGGTCTCGTACATCCGGTCACCCGCCAGAACCTCGACGTCGAGGCGCCGCTTCCGGCCGACCTCCGGTCGAGCCTCGAAGCCCTCGGCAGGCCGTCCGGCGGAGAGGCGCCGCGGGAATAAACCCGGTCATGCCCGTTCGGCCAACCGGAATTCGCTAATGTTTCGGATCGCTGGGTGCCCCTGACCGGCCGACGGGTAGCGGTCAAGGAATAGCCATGGCGAGTAAAGGTTTCGTCCACCTCCACGTTCACAGCGAGTTCTCGATGCTGGACGGCGCGGCGCGCCTGGACCACGCCGTGGAGGCGGTCGTGTCGCATGGCCAACCGGCGCTGGGCCTGACGGATCACGGAGTGCTCTACGGCGCGGTCGACTTCTACCGGGCCGCCACCGCGGCGGGCATCAAGCCGATAATCGGCGTGGAGGGTTACCTGACCACCGGCTCCCGCTTCGATCGGCCCACCGGGCCCGACAACGTCCGCCATCACATCACCCTGCTGGCAGAGACCCAGACCGGCTACGCCAACCTGGTCAAGCTGGTCAGCAGGGCCTTCCTGGAGGGTTACTACTACAAGCCCCGCATGGACCACGAGTTGCTGGCCGAGTATGCCGAGGGGATCATCGCCACCAGTGGCTGCCTGTCCGGTCATGTCCCCACGCTGCTGGCCCCGGACGCGCCGCGAGAGGACGGGTACGGCGGCGGCCGGAGGGATATGAAGAAAGCCGTGGAGGCAGCCGGTCTCTACCAGGACATCTTCGGCCGGGACCGGTTCTTCATCGAGCTTCACGACCTGGGCCTGGAAAGCCAACAGCGTATCCTTCCCGACCTGGTGGAGATCTCGCAGCGAGTCGGCGCTCCGCTTCTGGCCACCAACGATGCCCACTACACCCGCCAGGACGAGGCCGCCGCCCACGATGTGCTGCTCTGCATCCAGACGGGATCGACCGTGGATGACCCGGACCGGAGCCTTCGCTTCGAGGGCGAGGAGTTCTACCTGAAGACCCCCCGGGAGATGCGGGACCGGTTCCCGGAGGACACCTATCCCGATGCGTGCGACAACACGCTCCTGATCGCCGAGCGCGCCAACGTGGACCTGGACTTCGACCAGCTGCTCCTGCCCCATTTTCCGGTCCCGGACGGCCACACGGCCATGTCCTATTTGCGGGAGTTGGTAACCGAGGGCGCTCGCCGCCGCTACGAGGGCCGGACCGGCGGCGAGGTCGGGCAGCGGATAGAGCACGAGATGCGGATCATCGAGGATATGGGCTTCCCCGACTACTTCCTGATCGTGTGGGACCTGGTGCGCTACGCGAGGTCGCGCCGGATCAGGGTCGGCCCTGGGCGGGGCTCGGCGGCCGGATCGATCGTGGCGTACTCGCTGGGTATCACCGATCTGGACCCGATCGGGTACGGCCTGATCTTCGAGCGCTTCCTGAACCCCGGCCGGCGCGAGATGCCCGATATCGACATGGACTTCGACGAGCGTTTCCGGGGCGACATCATCCGGTACGCGGCCGACAGGTACGGATCCGATCACGTGGCGCAGATCGTCACCTTCTCCACGATCAAGGGGAAGCAGGCTATTCGTGACTCGGCCCGGGTCCAGGGTTTCCCTTACGCGATGGGAGACCGCCTGGCCAAGCTGATGCCGGATCCGGTCCTGGGACGGGAGGCATCGCTCGACATCTGCTTCAACCCCCCGGCCCACGACGCCGATGGGATCACCAAGGAGTGGTATGCCAACGCCGCCGGGCTGCGGGAGGAATACCGGGACAAGGAGGATGCCCGCCTGGTCCTGGACACCGCGCGGGGTCTGGAAGGGCTCCGCCGGCAGGACTCGATCCACGCCGCGGCGGTGGTGATCGCTCCCCGTCCGCTCACCGACCTGGTGCCGGTGCAGCGCAAGGGCGAGGACGCCGAGGTGGTCACCCAGTACGAGATGCATGCCATCGAGAAGCTGGGCCTGCTCAAGATGGACATTCTCGGCCTGCGCACGCTGTCGACCATCGACCGGACGCTGGACCTGATCGAACGGAGTACCGGGGCCCGGCCCGACATCGACCGGGTCCCCCTGGACGATGCCGACACCTACGAGATGCTCTGTAGAGGCGACACCATCGGGGTCTTCCAACTGGAAGGTACCGCCATGCGCTCCCTGATCAGGAGCCTACGGCCGGACCGATTCCAGGACATGATCGCCCTCGTGGCCCTGTACCGGCCGGGCCCGATGTCCAACGACTGGCACCACGCCTACGCCAACCGCAAGAACAGGCGCAGCAAGGTGGACTATCCCCATCCGGCCACCGAGGGCGTGCTGAGCGAGACCTATGGCCTCATGATCTACCAGGAACAGGTCATGCAGATCGCCCGCGACATAGCGGGGTACTCGATGGTCGACGCCGACGCCCTGCGCAAAGCCATGGGCAAGAAGATACCCGCCATCATGGAGCAGGAACGGGACAAGTTCGTGGAGGGCGTGGTGGCGGGCGGCAACACGCCGGAGTTCGGGGGAGAGCTGTTCGACTCGATCGAAGGCTTCGCCGGTTACGGCTTCAACAAGTCGCACAGCGCCGCCTACGGGCTGCTCGCCTACCAGACCGCCTACCTCAAGGTTCACTTCCCCGCCGAGTACATGGCCGCCCTGCTCACGTCTTCGCACCGGGAGAAGGACCGTAACCGCCTGTACCTGAGCGAGTGTCGAGTGATGGGGCTGGAGGTGTCGGCGCCGTCGGTCAACGCCTCCGAGAGCGACTTCACCGTCCGGGACGGCAGGATCGTGTTCGGACTCTCCGGGGTGCGGAACGTCGGGTCGGCGGTGGTGGAGAGGATCATCCAGGCCCGCCACGCCGGTGGCGCCTTCGCGGACTTCCAGGACTTCGCCAACCGGGTGGACACCATGGCCCTCAACAAGCGGGTGGTTGCCTCACTGATCAGGGCGGGCGCCTTCGAAGACCTCGGACACGCCCGGAGGGGCCTGAACGAGGTGGCGGAGCTGATGATCGAGCGTACGCTGGCCCGGAGGCGGCACGAGGAGGCGGGCCAGTTCAGCTTGTTCGGCGGGGAAGCCGAGGTTCCCGAGTTCGACGAAGTGGCGATTCCCGAGGATGAGTGGAACAAGTCCGTCCTGCTCGCCCACGAGAAGGAGATGCTGGGCCTCTACGTATCGGACCATCCGCTGAACGGTCTGGGCCGGGCCCTGGCCGAGCACGCCAACGCGACCGTGTCCGGGCTGGCGGGGCTGGCGGACGGGGAGCGGGTGAGGGTCGGCGGGATCGTCAGCGGCATCACCCGTCGCTACACCAACTCGGGGGAGCAGATGGCCTACTTCAACATCGAGGACCTTGACAGCTCGGTCGAGGTGGTGGTGTTTGCGAAGACCCTGTCCTCGGCCGACGAGATACTGGAGGAGGACGCCATCATGGTGGTGGAGGGCAGGCTGAGCAACCGGGACGAGGTGAAGGTCCGCGCCTTCCGGATCACCAGACCCAAGCTCGTCCCCGACAGCGACCTCAGGCTGCGTCTGGAGCCCCACCGGGCACTGACGGATCAGGATGCCTTCTTAGATTCGCTGCGCGAGCTCAAGCAGGTGGTGTCCAACCATCCGGGGCCGGCGCCGGTCTTCATCGACCTAACCGCCGGGGAGGACCGGAAGGTCTTCCGGCTGGACGACAAGGTGGAGTTGTCGTCGTCGTTATACGCCGAGGTGAGGGGCATTTTCGGGGAGGCTGCCCTCGCATAGATGATTAGCTCCTAGTTGTTAGTTGCTAGTCACTAGTTTCCTGCGATAGATTGTCTTAGACGAGATCGAACCAGTGTCCGTAGGCCGTGACTCTCAGAATGTCGCGCGACCGATTCTCGGAAGGTACCACTTGTTCCCAGAATGTAGTGCGATCCATTTCCAGAATGTGTTGCAATCCATGCCCAGAATGTGTTGCAAAGACAATCCGGGACGTGCTGAGGTGCTTCGTCCGTAGAGCCGGCTAGGCGCCCAGGCAGGCCCGCGCCACATCGTCCCACTCGGCGGCGAGGGGGGAGATCACGTCCATGTGGTCGGTCTCTGGCAGCTCGACCAGGCGGCATCGGTCGCCGGCCGCTCGGGCCGCCTCGACGAACCGGCGGCTCTGATCCGGCGTTACCGATCGGTCCCTGAGGCCGAGCACCGCCACCGTCGGGACACCGGCGGGAAGGGCTCGGATGGGGTCGACCGCCGGGAGGCGAGCGTGCCCGCCGTCGCCCAAGAAGGCCGAGAGCAGCCCGTCGAAGCCGGGGCCGCCGTTCCCGAGATCGAGCATCCCTGCCAGCGAGACGAAGCGGGCCGGACGTACGGATGCGGTCTTGGCGGCGAAGAACCCCAGCTGCGCGCCGGCCGAGTGCC
Source organism: bacterium (assembly GCA_028820935.1). Lineage (NCBI taxonomy): Bacteria > bacterium. The sequence goes on from JAPPHZ010000030.1 coordinate 66,471, forward strand.
CGATCACCGTCACCCGGCCCCGGTCGAGTCCGTGGTCGCCGGAAAGGGACGACAGGGCGCCGACCCCGGCGGAAACGTCGGCGATGGAATCCCGCCAGCCGCCCACCGGTGGGATCCGTCGGTACTCGAGATTCCAGGTGGCCGTGCCCCTAGCGGCCAGGTCGACCGCGGCCCCGTCCATCAGATCACGGGTGTAGGGGTCCATCCACCCGCCACCGTGGACGAGGACCGCCACCGGGTGGGGTCCGGGAGCATCGGGGAGCCGGAGATCCGCCACCTGGTCGGGGTGCGGTCCGTAGGGCAGCGTGACAGGTGGATGGGCCGCCCGGTAGTGAAGGTGGGAGATGGCGTCCAGGTAGCCGGTGACGCCCCGGCCGAAGATCTGGTATACGCAGGCCGGCTCGGTCACCGAGATGCGCCGCCACGGCTCGCGCTCCCGAACGTTGGAGATATGGATCTCGACGGTGGGGATCCCGACCGCCTCTATGGCGTCATGGAGGGCATAGCTGGTGTGGGAGTACGCGCCGGGGTTGAACACGATCCCGCCCGCGGTCTCCCTGGCGGCGTGGATGGCGTCGATCAACTCTCCCTCGTGATTGGACTGGAAGTCGTCGAGCCGGTGACCCAGCCGGGCCGCGTGTGCGTGGCACCGCTCGGTGACGTCGGCGAGGGTGTCCGAGCCGTAGACCTCCGGGGCGCGCCTGCCCAGGAGGTTGAGGTTGGGGCCGTTCAGCAAGAGGATTCGCATGGTTACCAGAGCGTAGGCGGGCCGGCCGGCCAGTTGGGCTGATTAGTTCCCCCTACGCCACCAACCGGGTGATCACCGCACCATCCGGCCGACCCGGAGCGGTCCGACCCGGCCGGTACACTCGGCCTGGGAGGGCGATGGCGGTGAGAGAGGGCAACATAGGCTTCGGTCTGGTCGGGACCGGCATGTCGGGTGGGTTCATGGCCAAGGAGCTCGACTTCGTCGACGGCGGCGAGCTGGTCGCGGTGTGCAGCCGGAACGAATCCAACGTTCGGGAGTTTGCCCGAACCCACGGTGCCGGACACTGGTTCACCGATTACCGGCGGCTGGTGGAACACGATGAGGTCGATGTGGTGGTCGTATCGGTCCCCACCGGCCTGCACGCCGACGTGACGATCGCCGCTTCTAACGCCGGGAAGCATGCCCTGGTGGAAAAGCCTCTTGAAACCACCCTGGATAGGGCTGATCGGATGATCGGCGTCTGCCGGGCGAACGGCACCAAGCTGGGGGTGATCTTCCAGATGCGCTTCGGTGTGGTGGCCCGCACTCTCAAGGAGGCGGTTGACTCGGGTCGTCTGGGGCGGGTGTTCCTGAGCGATGCGGTTGACAAGTCGAGCCGGACGGCTGCCTATTACGCCTCTGCAGCCTGGCGGGGAACGAAGGCGCTCGAGGGCGGGGGTTGCCTGATGACCCAGTCCATCCACATCATCGACCTGCTGCAGTACCTGATGGGACCGGTACGGTCGGTCATGGGACGGGTGGCTACCCAGTTTCACGACATCGAGGTGGAGGACACCGCCACTGCGGTGGTCAGCTTCACCAACGGCGCCATGGGGATCCTCGAGAGCACCTCCTCGGTCCGAACCGCCCTCAAGTCCCGGCTCGAGCTGCACGGAGAACTGGGCACCGTGGTCGCCAACGCCCAGTACGACAAGTTCCTTGTGTGGGATGTGGAGGATGACGAGGGTCGGGTGGAGTTGGCCACGGATTTCGCGTTGACCGACATCGACGATCCGTGGGCCTACCCGCAGACTCGCCACCGGATCCAGCTCCAGGACATGGTCGACGCCGTCCGCGAGGATCGTGATCCGGTGCTCACCGGTGAGGACGCCCGGGTGTCGCTGGCCATCATCTCGGCCATCTACGACTCCTCCCGGCAGGGCAGGGAGGTCTTCCTGGACTCCTACCGGCCGGGGAACGCCGCCCCCTGAAATCCGCGTAGGTCGTACCGGATCGCTCACCTCGAGCCGGCATCGAGTTCGGGGAGTGCGTAAGGGGCGCGTTCCGCTAGGTCGGCGTCGCCCTTAAGATCGACGTGTACAGCAGGAGGTCCCGATCTTTCACGACTTCGGTGGGGGATGGTGGTCGTACGTGCGCCATGACCGGGACCAGCGCGGTCCGGAGATCGATCGGGCGCTGCTACGACGGGTGTTCGCCTACGGCAAGCCCTACCGGATGCTGCTCGTGGGCGTCCTGGTCACCATCCTCGTGGTATCGGGCCTCACGGTGGTGCCGCCGCTCCTGATCCGGGACCTCGTCGACAACGCCATCCCGGCCGCCGATGTGGGGCGGCTGACCTTCCTGGGCGTGGCCATGGTGGTGGTGCCGCTCATCAGCGTGTCGGTGGGCGCTCTCCAGCGCTGGATGAGCGCCACGGCCGGGGAGGGGATCATCTACGACCTGCGGCGGGCCCTGTACACCCACCTACAGGGCATGTCGCTGCGGTTCTTCACCGAGACCAAGACCGGTGAGCTGGTATCCCGCCTCGACAACGACGTGGTCGGCGCCCAGACCGCCATCACCGGCACCTTCGTCACCATCGTCTCGAACGTGGTCTCCGTGGTGGCCATCCTGGCGGTGATGATCCAGGCGGAGTGGCGCCTCACCCTCCTGGCGGTGGCGGCACTGCCGCTGTTCGTCTATCCGGCCCGCCGGGTCGGGCAGGTGCTGCGCTCCATCACCCGGCGCCAGATGCGGCACAACGGAGCGATGGCGGCCATCCTCAACGAGACCTTCAACGTGAGCGGGGCCCTGCTGGTCAAACTGTTCGGGCGCCGTAACGAGGAGATGGCCCGCTTCTCCACCGAGGCGGGGATGGTCCGCGACCTCGGCGTCCGGTCCGCGGTGGTGGGGAGATGGTTCTTCGCCGCTCTCGGGCTGGTGGGCGCCATCGGTACGGCCGCCGTGTTCTGGGTAGGCGGCTACCTGGTCATCCAGGGCTCTATGAGCCTGGGGACTGTCATCATGTTCTCGAGCCTCCTGGTGCAGCTGTACGGGCCGCTGTCGGCCATGTCCAACGCCCGGGTGGAGTTCGCCACCTCCCTGGTCTCGTTCGAGCGCGTCTTCGAGGTGCTTGACCTCCGCCAGGAGATAGTGGAGCGTCTGAACTCCACCGACCTCCGCCCCGTGAGCGGGACGGTGGAGTTTGACGGGGTGTACTTCCGGTACCGGCAGGCGGAACCGACCGGGTTGACGGCCGTAGCCAGACCCGGCCGGCCGGACGAGCCTCCCCCGTCCCCGCAGCCTCCGTCCCGACGCTGGGCGCTGGAGGATGCAGACTTCCGGATCGAGGCCGGTGAGGTGGCGGCCCTCGTCGGGCCGTCGGGGGCGGGAAAGACCACCGTGAGCTACCTCATCCCCCGGCTGTACGACGTGAGCAGGGGAGCGGTGCGGATCGACGGGGTGGACGTCCGGGACGCTACAACCGAGTCGCTCGAGCGCTCCGTGGGCGTGGTCACCCAGGAGACCTTCCTGTTTCACGACACGATCGCGGCCAACCTGCGGTATGCCAATCCGGACGCCACGCAGGAAGAGCTGGTGGCCGCAGCCCGCGCCGCCAACATCCACGACTTCGTCGCCGGCTTGCCGGATGGTTACGAGACGGTCGTGGGGGAGCGCGGCTACCGCCTCTCGGGTGGGGAGAAGCAACGGATCGCCCTGGCGAGGGTGATCCTCGAGGACCCGCGCATCCTCATCCTCGATGAAGCCACCGCCCACCTCGACTCGGAGTCCGAGGCCCTCATCCAGGAGGCCCTGGAACGGGTGATGGTGGGGCGCACCTCGCTCGTCATCGCTCACCGCCTGTCGACGATCCAGGCCGCCGACCGGATCCTGGTGCTCGACGGGGGTCGCCTGGTCGAGCAGGGCACCCACGAGGTCCTGCTGGAGACGGACGGCCTGTACGCCCGGATGTACCGCACCCAGTTCCGCAGGAAGGACTCGAGGAGGGTGCTGAAAGAGACGGCGGTTGGTTAGCCTGCGATGCCGTGAACAGGGGCTTTATGACCGGATATCGGGCTAACCGGACACTTTTCAGTACCCTCCGAGCCCCGATTATTCATGGTGGGGGTCTGTCCGGATGACGAGAATGGAGCCTTCGTACTCCTGGCCTTGGGTTACACCCATCTGATGGCCCCCGTCTTCCAGTCGGTGCGGAATCAACCGCAGGGTGAGGTGTGGCCGCTTGCGAATTATGTGGGTTGAAGTGGCCTGATCCGCGTTGGTGTGCTGGGAACAGGAATAATCAGGGCTAGCGAGCGGGTCAGGCCCCCAGCATTCGAGACACCACGGGGAAACGGTGGGCGAGAAGCAGGACCGAGCCGTCCTGGCACACCCACAGGTGCTCGTTGGCCCTGAACCAACGGTGGGGAGGCAGCGCGTCCATGGTTGATCGTTCGGAGGGGTTGGCGGGCCGGAAAGCCATGACCTCACCGGCCGGGGCGCCGATCGCCTCCACCCGGCCGACCAGGCGGTAGTCGGCGAACAGCGCCGCCATACCCCCGAAGGAGTCCCGGTTGCGGAAGGTGACGGTCCTGCATTCCTCGCAGGCGACGACCGCCACGCCGCCGCGGATCACCGGGGTGGTTTCATGGGTCCGGCACATCAACACCATCGTGCCACGAGCCTGTGACAGAACCCGGTATTTCGCCCCGCGTCCCCATGTCGCCGGCCCCACCGGCGGGCATCGGCTGCCACCGCGTCCTCATCTCGGGTTGTCCGCCTTCCGCTCGCCCGGGACATGGCGGCCCCGTTTTGGCGATCATCGCGCCCGTTCGTAGGATTGGCTTCTCGCGGAGAGGTGGCGTGGAGCTTTCCGATTATCTCCCCATAGCGGTCATGCTGGTGCTGGCCACATTGTTCGCCGGCGTATCAATGATCGTTTCCTACCTCATCTCGTACAAGCGTCCCACCGCCGAGAAGCTGGAGCCCTACGAGTGCGGCATCGTTACCGAGGCCGAGCCGATCCAGCGCTTCCCGGTCAAGTTCTACCTGGTCGCCATCCTCTTCGTCATTTTCGATGTGGAGATCATCTTCCTGTTCGCCTGGGCGTCGGTGTTCGGGACGCTGGGCTGGGGTGGGGTCGCCGCTATCGCCATCTTCACCCTGCTGATCGTCGAGACCCTCGGCTACGTGTGGAAGCGCGGCGCCCTGGACTGGAACGTGTCGCGGCGCGCCCGGTACCGATCGGCCGTGGATGCTCCGGTCGGCGAGCCGGTGGCCTGATGGCTCATTTGACCTCTCCTCCGCAGCTCCTGACCACCACGCTGGGGAAGGCCATGCGGTGGTCTCAGCAGCAGTCGATGTGGCCCGCCACCTTCGGCCTGGCCTGTTGCGCCATCGAGATGATGGCCACCGGCACGGCCCACAACGACCTGGCCCGGTTCGGCATGGAGGTGTTCCGGGCCTCTCCCCGCCAGGCCGACCTGATGGTGGTGGCCGGTCGGGTGTCCCAGAAGATGGCTCCGGTCCTCCGTCAGGTGTACGACCAGATGGCGGATCCCAAATGGGTGATCTCGATGGGCGCCTGCGCCTCGACCGGTGGCATGTTCAACAACTACGCACTGGTTCAGGGCGTCGATCAGATCGTCCCGGTCGACGTTTACGTGCCGGGATGCCCGCCGGGCCCGCAGTCGCTGATGCACGGGATACTTACCCTTCAGGACAAGGTGGTGTCGGGGGAGTTGGCTCGTTGATGTCCGGCGACAGCTCGCCCGGTCCCGCAGCCGGCGCCGACGAGGTGCTGGCGAGCCTCAGCGAAGCGGTTCCCTCTGCCGAGGCCGGCCACTCGCTGGGTGATCATGTCGTCCGCGTCCCGGCCGAGGATCTGGCCAGGCTGGCCGGGGCGGCCCGCGCCCAGGGCTTCGAGATGTGTTCGGACATCACCGTCGTGGACTACCTGGGCAAGCGGAGGGTTCGGTTCGAGGTGGTGGTCAACCTTGTGTCAGTGCAGCACAACCGCCGTCTCCGCATACTGGTGCCGGTCCCGGAAGGCGATCCCGAGGTGCCGTCGCTGGTTCCGGTCTATCCCGGCGCCAACTTCCTGGAGCGCGAGGCGTACGACATGTTCGGCATCCGCTTCGCCGGCCATCCCGATCTCACCCGCATCCTGATGCCCGACGACTGGATGGGCCATCCCCTCCGCCGTGATTTCGAGGTGGGCGCCGTCCCGGTCCAGTTCAAAGCCTCGCCCCGGGTGACATGATGGCTGAGCCGACCGCCACCACCGACATCTGGGTGTCCGGCACCGAAGCCCCCGAGGTCTCGGAGTGGATGGTGGCCGGGACCGACGAGGGTGCTCAGGAGATGGAGCGCGATGAGACGGTCGAGAGGAGCGTCGAGCAGCGGGGCTCCCGCGTCGTTGACGACTGGGTGGTCGACGACACCGTTGACGACGACGAGCGGATGATCGTCAACATGGGACCCCAGCACCCTTCCACCCACGGGGTGCTGAGGCTCAATATCGAACTGGAAGGCGAGATCGTTCGCAGGGTCAAGCCGATAATCGGCTACCTCCATACCGGTATGGAGAAGACCGCCGAGACCCTGACCTTCCTCCAGGGCGGCACCAACGTCACCCGCATGGACTATCTGGCGCCCCTCCACAACGAGCTCTGCTACTCGCTGGCGACAGAGAAACTCCTGGGCGTGGAGATCCCGCCGCGCGCCCAGGCCATCCGGATCCTGATGACCGAGCTCAACCGGGTGTCCTCACACCTGGTCGCCACCGCCACCAACGGGATGGACATCGGAGCGCTGTCGATGATGATGTACGGCTTCCGGGAACGGGAGCTGATTCTGGCCTTCTTCGAGAAGACCACCGGTCTGCGGATGAACCACAACTACATCCGTCCGGGCGGCGTGGCGGCCGACCTGCCGGACGGGTGGGAGGAGGACGTGGCCGAGATCCTCGAGCGGATCCCGGTGGCCATCCGGGACTACGAGGATCTCCTGAAGGAGAATCCCATCTGGACGGGCCGGACCCGGGGAATCGGGATCATCACCGCGGACGAGTGCCTGGCCTACGGCGTCACCGGCCCGACCCTGCGGGCGGCGGGAGTGCCGTGGGACCTGCGCAAGGCCCAGCCCTACTCGGGCATCGAAGCGTACGAATTCGACGTGGTGACCGGGAGCCGGGGGGATGTCTACGACCGCTACCGGGTCCGGATCGGTGAGATACACCAGTCGCTGCGCATCGTCGAGCAGGCGGCCGCCACCATGCCCCGCGGTGACTACAAGACGGACGACCGCAAAGTGTCGCCCCCTCCCAGGGAGCGTATCGACGAGTCGATGGAGGCTCTCATCCATCACTTCAAGATCTACACCGAAGGGTTCAAGGTCCCCGCAGGAGAGACCTATGCGGCCATCGAGGCGCCGAGAGGGGAGTTGGGCTGCTACCTGGTGTCCGACGGGAGCGGCGCGCCGCTGCGAATGCACACCCGGGCGCCCTCCTTCTCCAACCTCCAGGCGCTTCCGATCATGATGGCGGACTCGTTGGTGGCCGACACGGTGGCGTGCATAGCGTCGCTGGATCCGGTGATGGGCGATGTGGATCGGTAGGCGGAGATGACGTACGCCTGGTCGGACGCGGCCGAGGAACGGGCCCGGCAGATCATTGCCGGCTACCCCCGGCCCCGTTCCGCGATCATGCCCCTTCTCTACATCGCCATGAAGGAGGATCTGGACCGGGGCGCGGACCGGCTCACCGAGGACGGCATGCGCCGGGTGGCGGACCTGGTGGGTGTCACCCCCGCCCAGGTGGTGGCGGTGGCCAGCTTCTACACGATGTATAAGCGGGACCGGGTCGGCAAGTACCTGGTGTCGGTGTGCACGTCCCTCTCGTGCTGGCTCGACGGCGCCGACGAGGTGCTCCACGCGGTCGAGTCCGAGGCCGGGGTTCCGTCCGGCCACACCGACCCCGACGGAGCGATCACCCCCGAGCACGTGGAGTGCATCGGCGCCTGCGGAGGGTCGCCCGCGCTCCAGGTCAATTACGAGTTCGTGGAGGGGGTCACGCCCGCCAAGGCAAGGGAGATGGTCCGTTGGCTCCGCACCGAGGAGCCCGATGCGGCGACCGGTGACGAACTCCAGGCCAGGTTCGGCGGGCGGACCGCGTTCCCGTGGGCCATTCCCGAGCCGGCTGGCGCCGCCGGACCCGTTCCGGCCTGCGCGTCGCTGGGGACGGCGGTTGAATCCAACGGCCACGTCCCGGAGCTGGACACGTCCAAGACCGTGGGGAACGGCGATCTCCCGATGATCCTCACCGACCGGATGAACCATCACCCGGCTAACAGCCACGCCCTGGCCACCTACGAGGCAACCGGGGGTTACTCCGCGCTCCGCATGGTGTTCGGCGACCCGGGCATGACCCCGGCCGAGATCACGAATGACATCAAGGCCTCCATGTTGCGGGGCCGTGGCGGGGCCGGGTTCCCGGCCGGTGTCAAGTGGGGCTTCCTGGCGCCGGCGCGCCCGTCCTACCTGGTGGTCAACGCCGACGAGTCGGAGCCGGGCACCTTCAAGGACCGCCAGCTCATGGAGCGTGATCCGCACCAGATGATCGAGGGCATCATCATCTCGTCCTACGCGACCGAGGTGAACCACGCTTTCGTATACGTCCGGGGCGAGTATCCGAAGGCGACCCGGCGTGTCGAGGCCGCGGTCGAGGAGGCCTACCGGGCCGGGTACCTCGGTCGGGACATCCTCGGATCGGGTTACGACCTCGACCTGACCGTCCATCTGGGCGCCGGCGCCTACATCTGCGGGGAGGAGACCGCCCTGCTCAACAGCCTCGAGGGCAGGCGGGGCGAGCCGCGGATCAAGCCGCCCTACTTCCCTGCCGCCAAGGGGCTCTACATGATGCCCACCATCGTGAACAACGTGGAAACCCTGTCCAACGTTCCCTGGATCATCACGGCGGGCGGCGCCGCCTATGCCGCCATCGGCCCCGAAGGCTCGCCCGGCAAGCGGATGTGCTCCATCTCCGGCCACGTCAACCGTCCGGGCAACTACGAGATCGTGGAGGGTCTGACCTGGCGGGAGCTGATCTTCGACCTGGCGGGAGGCATCCGCAACGGGAACCGGCTCAAGGCCTGGGTGCCGGGCGGGGCCTCCGCGCCCTGGTTCGTCCCCGAGCTCCACCTCGACACCGAGGTGACCAAGGAGGCGATCGACGGGCACGGATCGATGACCGGCTCCGGAGCGGTCATCGTGATGGACCACACCACCGACATGGTGGCGGCCGCCGAACGCCTGGTGCGGTTCTTCGCCCACGAGTCCTGCGGGCAGTGCACCCCGTGCCGCGAGGGGACCGTCTGGATCGACCTGATCCTGCGGCGCATCATGGACCGCCAGGGCCGCCCGGTGGACGCCGATCTCTTGCTGGACGTGTCCGACAACATCTCGCCCGGGCTCCGGTGGCCCCCCGCCATGACCACCATATGCCCGCTCGGACCCTCGGCCGTCTCGCCGGTGGTGTCGCTCCTCGAGCATTTTCGAGACGAGGTGGACAGCTACCTGGAGCAGGCCGAACTGCTGGCGCAGGCCAACCTGGTGCCCGTGTCGATCGGCGGCGCGAGATGAGCGGGGACGACCGGGCGATGGTCGGCCTGACGATCGACGGTATGGAGGTGGAGGCGCCCGCCGGAGAGTTGCTGATCAAGGCGGCCGAGGACAACGGCGTCTACATCCCGCGCTTCTGCTGGCACCCGCGGATGAACCCGGTGGGAATGTGCCGGATGTGCCTGGTCGAGATCGAGACCCCGCGCGGCAGGATCCTCGTCCCCTCCTGCGTGCAGCCGGTCAACGACGGGATGGTGGCGCACACCGAGTCGGCCCCCGCCAAGAAGGCGCAGGAAGGCGTGCTCGAGTTCCTCCTGGCCAACCATCCTCTGGACTGCCCGGTGTGCGACAAGGGCGGTGAGTGCCCGCTCCAGGACCAGACCATGTCCTACGGCCCCGGAGAGAGCCGCTTCGTGGAGGAGAAGCGCCACTTCGCCAAGCCGGTGCCGATCAGCGACCTGGTCCTGCTCGACCGGGAGCGCTGCATCCTGTGCGCCCGCTGCACCAGGTTCTCGGACGAGATCTCGGGGGATCCGCTGATCGAGTTCCAGGGCCGGAGCGGCCACACCCAGGTGCTGACCTTCCCGGACGAGCCGTTCAATTCCTATTTCTCGGGCAACACCGTGCAGATCTGCCCGGTAGGCGCGCTGACGGCCGTTCCCTACCGCTTCCGGGCTCGACCCTGGGATCTCGACATCGGCGAGAGCACCGGGACCATGCACACCGAGGGCGCCGGCATCTCGGTGCACGTTTCCCAGAACCGCGTGCTCCGCTTCCTGGGTCTCGACATCGGCGCCACCAACCAGGGATGGTTGTCCGACAAGGAACGGTTCGGATTCGAGTTCATCGCTTCTCCCGAGCGGCTCCGCACCCCGCTCATCAAGGATGGGGACGGATTCAGGGAGGCAGGGTGGGGTGAAGCCCTGGACCTGGTGGCGGAGCGGCTCCTGGCGGCGCTCACGACCGGTGGCGGGGCATCGGTGGCGGCCCTGGGAGGGGCTCGGGGCACCAACGAGGACGCCTACGCGCTGTCCAAGTTCATGCGGGTGGCGGTGGGATCCAACCACCTCGACGCCGGGCTCGGCGACGGTCTCCCCGCCCGGTTCCTCACCGGATTGGCGGGTCGCGGACGGATCGACGACCTCGAGACCGCTCGCACCATCCTTCTGTGGGGTCCAGACCTCAAGGAGACCCACCCCATCCTCTACCTGCGGGTCAGGCGAGCCGCCCAGGAGTTGGGAGCCACGCTGATCGTGGTCCATCCCCGCCGGACCGGGCTTGACGACCGGGCCGACCACAAGTTGACCTACCGGCCGGGGGAGGGTGCGCAGATCCTGGAGCGGCTGAAGGCCGGGGCCGGGGAGCTCCAGGCCGTGCGGGATGCGCTGGGCCGGGGTCCCCTGGTAGCGCTGGTGGGACGTCCCGGACTGGCCGAGGATCCCCGCCTGGCCGAGTCGGTCGCGGCCTTCGCCCGGTCCCTCGGCGCGTCCCTGCTCCCGCTCGTCCACCGGGGCAACACATTCGGAGCGTTCGACATGGGCGTGGCGCCCGACCTGCTCCCGGGCCGCCTGCCGATCGAGGGCGCGGCGGGGCGCTTGGTTGACGCCTGGGGAGCGATTCCTGCGGGCCCCGGCCTCGACGCCGTCGGGATCGCCGCCGCCTGCAGCGCGGGCGAGATCGAGGTGCTCCTCCTGTACGGCGCCGATCCGGTCCGCGACCTGGTGGGCTTCGACGGATCCGCCGCCCTGTCGGGAGCGGGCTTCGTGGTGGCGATGGACCTCTTCCTCACCGATTCATCCCGCCGGGCCGATGTGGTGTTCCCCGCTCTGGGATTCGGGGAGAAGAAGGGCGCGGTGACCAACCTGGAGGGCCGCGTCCAGATTGTGAACCGGCTGGTGCCGGGTCCCGGGCAGGCCCGGGCCGACTGGTCGGTCCTGGACGATCTGGCAGATCGCCTGGGCCGCCCGCTCAACCTGGGATCGGAGCGGGATATCGCCGACGAGATCTCCCGGCTGGCGCCTGCCTACGCCGGCATTACCTGGGACCACCTCGAATGGGATGCCCGGGAGGGCGAGGTTGCCCCGATCGACCCCGCTGACCAGCCCTTCGTCCACGAGCCGCGCCACCAGGATCTCAACGGCAGGGTCGAAGGCCACACCCTCCACCTGGCCCGTACCCTCTATGACGACGGCGTGCTGCTCCGGCACTGCCCCTCCCTGGCGCCGCTGGCGCCGGGTGCGGGCGCCTACATAACCCCGGCCCATGCCGCCTCGCTGGCTGTGGCGGAGGGCGATGAGGTGGTGGTCCGGGTGGGGCGCCGGACGGTGCGGTTGCCGGCGCGGATCGATCAGAGCCTGGCGGAGGGCTCGGTCTACATTCCGTTCAACCAGCCCGGTACGGGAGTCGTGGACAACTCGCTCGACGTCAGCGTCTCCGTAGGGGAGCCGTCCTGATGGACTGGATCGATCTGGGTCTGGTGGCGCTGCGGGTGGTGGTGATCTTCGGGCTGCTCCAGGTCGTGACCATCCTGCTGATCTGGTTCGAGCGCAAGGTGGTGGCCGACATGCAGAACCGGATCGGGCCCGACCGGGCCGGTCCGTTCGGGATACTCCAGACCGTTGCGGACGGCTTGAAGCTGTTCTTCAAGGAGCAGGTGACGCCCCGCAAGGTCGAACTCGGCCTCTACCTGGCGGCACCGATGCTGGCTGCCGTTCCCGCCTTCCTGATGTTCATGGTGGTGCCCTTCGGCCGTCCCGTCCGGATCACCCTGGGCGGCGAGGAGCGGCTGATCCCCGTACAGGGCGCCGACCTCAACGTCGGCCTGCTCTACGTGCTGGCCATGTCGTCGGTGGCCGTCTACGCGGTGGTGCTGGCCGGCTGGTCCTCGGGTTCCAAGTACCCGTTGCTCGGCGGGGTGCGGGCCACCGCTCAGGCCATCTCCTACGAGGCCGCCATGGGCCTGTCGCTGGTGCCGGTGGTGCTCTTCACCGGATCTCTCAGCCTCTCCGAGATCGTGGCCGCCCAGGCGGGAAGCCTGACCTTCTTCGGCAGGGCGCTCAGCCTCCCGGCCTGGAACGTGATCGTTCTCGCCCCATCCTTCATCATCTTCTTCATCGCCGCGGTGGCCGAGACCAACCGGGCCCCCTTCGACCTGGTCGAGGCGGAGCAGGAGATCGTGGGCGGGTTCCACACGGAGTACTCCGGGTTGCGCTTCGCGCTGTTCTTCCTGGCCGAGTACATCAACATCTTCACCATGTCGGGCCTGGCCGTGACCCTGTTCCTGGGAGGCTGGGCCGGGCCCACCTGGGACGGCTCGGTGCCGCTGCTGGTGAGCGCCATCCTCCCGACCGTCTGGTTCTTCTTGAAGGTGGTGGTGTTCCTGTTCATTTTCGTATGGCTGCGGGCCACGCTCCCGCGCCTCCGTTACGACCAGCTGATGACCCTCGGCTGGAAACGGCTCATACCGGCCTCGCTGGTGTGGCTGTTCTTCATCGGGGGAGCGATGGCTGTCCGACAGTTCGGGCTTCCATGGGGGTGATATGGGACCGGTAGAGGCTTTCCTGCGAGGAATGGCGGTGACCGGCCGCCAGTTCATCGCCACCATCACCGGCCGGGGTCTGGTGACCACCCAGTACCCGAAGGTGATGCGGGAGAAACCGCAGCGCTTCCACGGCCGGCACGTCCTCAACCGCTACGAGGACGGCATGGAGAAGTGCATCGGTTGCGAGCTGTGCGCCGGGGCCTGTCCGGCCCGCTGCATCTACGTCCGGGGAGCCGACAACCCGCCGGATGACCCTGTGAGTCCCGGCGAGCGCTACGGGTTCGTGTACGAGATCAACATGCTGCGCTGCATCTTCTGCGGCCTGTGCGTCGAGGCCTGCCCCACCGAGGCCATCACCCACACCCAGCTGTTCGAGATGTCGACCACCAACCGGAGCGACGCCATCTACACCAAGACCGAGCTGCTGGTGGACGAAGACGGCCAACCCAACCACATGTTCGACACGGACCGGTTCGCCGACTTCGGCGAGTTGGCCAAGGCGGACGGATGGCTGCGGGCCACGGCGCCCCAGGGCCGGGCTTCGTACGAGGGCCGGGTGGCCTGGTCGGGATCGGCGGGAGTGGGTATCCGCCCGCCGGAGCGTGGCCAGTCCGAGCTTTCCGACGAGGACCGTGCGGACTCAGAGGACGCTGACGGCTGATGGTGGAGCTGGTCATCTTCGCGCTCATGGGGGTAGTGGCCCTGGCAGGCGCCATCGGTGTGGTCCGGGCTCGCAACCCCGTTTACGGGGCGATGGGCCTCATGGCCACCCTCTTCACCCTGGCGGTCTTCTACGTGGTCCACCTGGCGCACTTCGTGGCGGTGGTGCAGGTGATCGTGTACGCCGGAGCGGTCATCACCCTGTTCCTCTTCGTGATCATGTTCGTGGGCGTGGACCGGGCCGAGGATCTCACCGAGAAGCTGGCGGTGCAACGACCGGTGGCGCTGATCGTCCTGGTGGGGGTGGTGGTGGCGGCCGGCGCGCTGGTGGTCACCGGCCGCTTCGACTGGGTCGTCACCTCCGGCGAGCCCCAGCTGGTGCGGGGGACCATCGAGGAGATCGGCGAGAACCTCATCTCGGTCGGTCCGCCGTCCGGTCGCGAAGCTTCGAGGTGGCTGCTGCCGTTCGAGGCCACGTCGCTGTTGCTTATCGTCGCGGCCGTGGGGGCGATCGCGCTGGCCTTCTACCGCCCGCGACGCAAGGACGAGGCATCCGGCAGCCGGGACGCCGGCCCCGGGTCAGGATCGGGTCCATGATCGTCACCGCCGGCTGGTATATGACGCTCGCCGCCGTCCTGTTCCTCATCGGGGCGGGCGGGCTGCTGCTCCGCAACAACGCCCTCGTCATGTTCATGTCCGTGGAGTTGATGCTCAACGCCGTCAACCTGACCTTCGTGGCGGCGGCCCGCGCCCACGGTGACATCGGGGGGCAGATGGCGGTGCTGTTCGTGCTGGTGGTGGCGGCGGCCGAGGTGGCGGTCGGCCTGGCCATCATCGTGTCGATCTTCCGATCCCGCCGGACCGCGTCGGTGGACGAGCTCTCGGAGCTCTCAGGATGACCCGCGCCCGCGAGGCGGGTGGGCCGGCGGGTTGCTCCCGGCCTCCGGCGCGGCGGTCGGTGCGGGCGGCGCCGTGACCGGCTACCTCTGGATCGTCATCGCCCTGCCGCTGGCCGGCGCCCTGTTCAACCATTTCTTGGGACGCCGGATCGGGGAGCCCCGGGCGGCCGGCCCGGCCATCCTGGCGGTGCTCGGATCCTTCGCCTACGCGGCCGTGGCGGCCCGCGACTTCTTCATCTCGGCCGATGCCTCCGAAGATGCGGTGGCGGTGGTGCACCTGTTCGACTGGATACCGGGCCTGGGCGCCAGGGCCGAGCTGCTGTGGGACCCCCTCTCGGCCACCATGACCCTGGTCGTCACCGGCGTGGGCGCCTTGATCCACATCTATTCGGTGGGGTACATGCACGGCGACCCGAGGTTCGGCCGCTTCTTCACCTACCTGAACCTGTTCATCGCCTCGATGCTGATCCTGGTGCTGGCCAACAACTTCGCCCTCCTGTTCGTGGGCTGGGAGTTGGTGGGCCTCTGCTCCTACCTCCTGATCTCCTTCTGGTACACCCGTCCCTCCGCCGCCGCGGCCGGCAAGAAGGCGTTCGTGGTGAACCGGATCGGGGACTTCGGGTTCATGGTGGCCCTGATGATCATCTTCCTCTCGTTCGGCACCCTTTCCTACACGGAGGTACTCCACGACCCCGGAATGGTGATCGGCGCCGGCACCGCCACCGCCATCGGCCTGCTGCTGCTGGTGGGGGCGGCCGGTAAGTCGGCCCAGCTACCCCTGCACGTCTGGCTGCCCGACGCCATGGAGGGCCCCACTCCGGTGTCGGCCCTGATCCATGCCGCCACCATGGTCACGGCGGGTGTCTACATGGTGGCGCGCTGCGCGGCCATCTTCGGACTGTCGGACGTGGCCGGTGGGGTAGTGGCCACGGTCGGGGCGCTCACGGCGCTGATGGCCGCCACCATCGCCATCGCCCAGCGCGACATCAAGCGGGTGCTGGCCTTCTCGACCATCAGCCAGTTGGGCTACATGTTCATGGCGGTCGGCGTGGCAGGTTACGTGGCGGGCCTGTTCCACCTCGTAACCCACGCGGTCTTCAAGGCACTGCTGTTCCTCGGGGCCGGATCGGTAATCCATGCCATGGCAGGCCGGCAGGACATGAACAGGATGGGTGGCCTGCGCAGGAAGCTGCCGCTTACCCACGCCACCATGCTGATCGCCACCCTGTCGATAGCTGGTATCCCGCCGCTGGCCGGGTTCTGGTCGAAGGACGAGATCCTGGCGGTGATGTTCTATAAGGGTGGGTACTTCACCGTGCTGTGGGCGGTGGGCCTGGTGACCGCCCTTCTGACCGCCTTCTACATGGCCCGCCAGTATTTCATGGTCTTCTCCGGCGAGGGTCGCTGGGACGCCGGGGCGGACCCGCACGAGTCGCCCCGCGTGATGACCATCCCGCTGGTGATCCTGGGCGCCCTGACGCTGGTGATCGGTTTCGTCAACACCCCGTTCCGGCTGAGTTTCGAGCACTTCCTGGATCCGGTGTTCCACTCCGTACCGGTGGCCCACGCCCCCGGGGACGGTTTCCTGCTGGCCGCGCTGGCGCTGGTCTCGGTGGCCGCCGGTCTGGTGGGCATCCTCATCGCCTACCTGGTCTACGGGCGGGCCACAGACGAGGTCCGGGAGCGCCTGCTGGGCAGGGTGCGCCGGCCTCTCATGGCGTGGGAGCACGGCTACTGGATCGATGACGTGTACGGGAACCTGATCGTCAAGCCGGGATCGCGGATCGCCGAATGGAGCGCGGGCGTCCTGGACCAGCGCGCCATCGACGGGCTGGTCAACGGGGTGGGGGTCGCGGTGCGCCGGCTCGGGGCCCGGCTCCGGCCCCTCCAGTCGGGGTTCGTGCGCACCTACGGCTCGCTGCTGGCGGCGGGCGCGCTGGTGGTGGTCGGCTGGATCGTTGTGAGGGGCATCTGACATGACCGGGTTCTCCGCCCTCACCGCCCTCATCCTGGTGCCGGTGGTCGGCGCCGTGGTCGTGATGCTGGTCCCGGAGCGCCGCCGGGAGCTGGTGCGGCCCCTGGGGGTGGTGCTCAGCATGTTGCCTGTCCCGCTCGCCGGCGGGCTGTTCCTGGCCTTCGAACGGGGCGAGGCGGGATTCCAGTTCGTCGAGCGGGCCGTATGGATCGAACGCCTCGGCGTCGGCTGGCACCTGGGGGTGGACGGCATCTCGCTACTGCTGGTCCTGCTGACCACGGTGCTGGTCCCGGTGGCCCTGGCCGCGTCCGGCGGGATAGATCACCGGGTCCGGCTGTTCGTCGCCATGAACCTGCTGCTGGAGGCCGGCCTCATCGGAGTGTTCCTGTCGCTCGACCTGTTCCTCTTCTTCGTGTTCTTCGAGGCGATCCTGATCCCGATGGCCTTCATCATCGGCATCTGGGGGAGCGAGAACCGCATCTACGCGGCGGTCAAGTTCTTCCTCTACACGGCGCTGGGCTCGGCCCTGATGCTGGCGGGCATAATCGCTCTGGCGCTCATCCACCGGGAGCAGGTGGGCGAGATCAGCTTCTCGTATCTCGGAATGCTGGACCTCGATCTCGGTCTCAATACCCAGCGGTGGTTGTTCGGGGCATTCGTGGTCGCCTTCGCCATCAAGGTCCCGGTGTTCCCGCTCCATACCTGGCTGCCCGATGCCCACGTGGAGGCGCCCACCGCCGGATCGGTGCTGCTGGCCGGAGTCCTGCTGAAGCTCGGCACCTACGGGATCCTCCGGTTCAACCTGCCGCTGTTCCCCGAAGCCACCCTCGACTTCGTGCCCCTCTTGGCCACCCTGGCGGTGGTGGGGGTGATCTACGGGGCTGTCGTGGCCATCGTCCAGCCCGATCTGAAGAAGCTGGTGGCCTACTCCTCGGTCAGCCACCTGGGCTTCATAGTCCTCGGGACCTTCGCCCTCACCTCCCAGAGCCTGGAGGGAAGCGTGGTCCAGATGATCAACCACGGTCTCACGACAGGCGCCCTGTTCCTCCTGGTCGGGATCCTCTACGAGCGTCGCCACACCAAGGCCATAGCCGACTTCGGGGGTCTGGCCTCGTCGATGCCCGTCTTCGCGGGCCTGTTCCTGTTCATCGCCTTCGCCTCGATCGGGCTGCCGGGTCTGAACGGCTTCGTGGGAGAGTTCCTGATTCTCGTCGGGAGCTACCCGACCCTGCCCGTGTACACGGTGCTGGCCGCCACCGGTGTCATCCTGGCGGCCGTCTACCTGCTGTGGGCGTACGAGCGGGTCTTCACCGGCGAGATCACCGCTCCGGCCAACCGCCAGGTCTCGGACCTGTCCATCGGGGAGACACTGGTCTTCGTACCGCTGGTGGCGCTCATCATCGTGCTGGGCGTCTACCCGAAGGTGGCGCTGGACGTGATCGGTCCGTCCACGGACGCCGTCCTGGAGCGGGTTGAGGCCACCACCGGGTACACGGCGCCCGAACCGGGCGGTGATCACGTCGTGGCGTCGGGGAGCGGCGAATGAGCGGCGTCTCCTACCTGGCGATAGCGCCGGAGATCATCCTCACCGCGGGGGCGGTGGTGGTGCTGATGGTGGACGTGTTCGCCCGACCCTCGGCCCGGGTGCACGGGTGGCTGGTCTCGGCGACCTACGCGCTGGTTGCGATTTCGATCGGGTTCCAGTGGCACCGCATCGGCATCGACGGGGCAGGCGTGTCCTTCGGGGGAACACTCGTTCTGAACTACTTGGCGGTGACGGTAAGGGCCATCCTGCTGGTGGTGGCGGTGCTGGGTACGGCCGCGGCCTGGCGGATGCTGGTCGGGCTCCGCCGCCGCGCCGCAGAGGGGATCGCCCTCGTCATGGTGGCGACCGTCGGATTCATGCTGATGGGCGCCTCGGCCGACCTGGTGATGACCTTCGTGGCGCTGGAGGTGGGTTCCATCGCCCTCTACGTGCTGGCCGGAATCGTCCGTAGCTCCCCGGCCGGGGACGAGGCGGCCATGAAGTACTTCCTGCTGGGTGCGTTCGCCTCCGCCATATTCATCTATGGCGGAGCACTGGTCTACGCGGCCACGGGCAGCACCAACCTCCGCGAGATAGCAGCCTTCCTGTCGGCGGTTCACCTGGCCCGTCCGGCGGTGCTCCTCATCGGGATCGGCCTCATGGTGGTCGGCCTGGGTTTCAAGGTCACTGCGGCGCCGTTCCATTCCTGGGCGCCGGATGTCTACCAGGGAGCTCCGGCGGGAGTGGTGGGGTTCATGGCGGCCGCGGCCAAGGTCGGAGGATTCGCCGCTCTGATCAACATCCTGACCGGGGGTTTCGAACGCTACTCGGGGGCATGGGGGGATGGCCTGGCGCTGGTGGCGGCGGTATCCGTGGTCCTGGGCACCCTGCTCGCCATCCAGCAGTCCGACGTGCGACGCATGCTGGCCTATTCCGGAGTGGCCCATGCTGGTTTCATCCTGACCGGGCTGGCGGCGGGACTGGTGGCCGGCCCCGGCGTCCTGTTCTACCTGGCTACCTACTCGGTGATGCTGGTGGGAGCGTTCGCGGCGGTTACGGCGGTCAGCGGCCAGGCCGCTACCGGCAGTACCTTCGAGGAGTACCGGGGTCTGGCCAGGCGGTCGCCGGTGGTTGCGGCGGTTCTGGCCACCCTGATGATCGCCATGTCCGGCATGCCCCTCACCACCGGGTTCATCGGCAAGTTCCAGGTGTTCACGTCCGCTTGGGACGGCGGGTACGAATGGCTGGTGATCACCGGCCTGCTGGCGTCGGTGGCGGCCTTCTTCTTCTACCTGCGGCTGGTGGTGGTGATGTACTTCCGTGGGGACGAGGGCGAGGGAGCGACTCTCGTCGTGGCCCGGAGCATCCGGTGGGTGCTGGTCGCATCGGCGGGCGTATCAGTAGTGCTAGGGGTCTTCCCCGGCCCCCTGCTTGACGTCTTGAACCGGGTCGGTGCCTAGGCATCTGGCTGTGAGGCTGTTCGGGCTGGGCGTGGCGGCCCTGCTCCTGACTGCAGCCGGCGCCCCCGAGGCCCTCCAGACGGTCGGCGGGGACATCTACATCGTCCCGGAGAATGAGGTGGTGGGGGAGACCTTGTACGTCTCGGCCTCGGTGGTCCGGGTCCACGGGACCATCGAGGGCGACCTGGTGGTCCTGGCCACCAGCCGCTTCCACGTCACGGGCTCGGTCAAGGGGGACGTGGTCGGTTTTGCCCGGGCGGCTTCGATCGAGGGCACGGTGGAGGGCTCGGTCCGGCTGGCCGGTGTCGACCTCGAGGTTTCCGGCAAGGTGGGAGGGGAGGTGGCCGTCCTGGCCCGGGACGCGGTGCTGGGGGGCGAGATCGGTGGCGATGCGCTCGTCTGGGCGATACGGTTGCTGACCGACGGAGGGCTGGGCCGTGACCTGGGCGGCCGTACCCTCCACGCCACGATCGACGGTCGGGTGGGCCGGGACGTGGAGATGACCATCGACCACCTCAGGGTCGGGCCGGGCGCCGTGGTGGGCGGAGACCTGGGCTATCGAAGCGCCGACGATGCCGAGATCGATCCCGGAGCGACCATCGGGGGCACCCTGGTGCGCCGGGCGCCCCTGTCGCCGGACATCTGGTTACGGGCGGGACGCCTCCTGGGAGGTCTGGTGGTCTTCCTGCTGTTCATGGCCATGGGGTTGCTGGCGATCCGTTTCCGGCCGGGATGGCTCCATGCCTGCGTCGAGCGCGTGCGCAGGCGCCCCGCCGGGATCGTGGTCCGGGGGGTGGTGGCCCTCTTGATCCTGACCCTGCCGGTGACCGTCCCCGCCCTGGCCATCTGGGCCGGGCCGCCCCGAGTGGTGATGGCTGCCGTGATTGCGGGTCTGGTGTGCCTCATTCCGGCGTTCCTGGCGTTCCTGCTCGCGTTCATCTCGGGGTCGGTGCCGGTGATCGTGTGGGCGTGGGGTCTGGTGACCAGGTTCCGGATGGGACCGTACGGGTCTTTCGTGGCGGCCGCGCTGGTGTTCGTGATCCTCCTTCAGGTTCCGTATGTGGGAGGTGTCCTGGCGACGGTGCTGCCGGTCCTCGCCCTCGGTGTCGCCTTCCGCCACATCCCACAGCGGTGGCGGCGTGTCTAGGCTGTCCCAGTTTCAGTGGTCAGTGGACCAATATAATCCAACATAAACTAGCAACTAGCAACTAGCAACTAGCAACTAGCAACTAGCAACTAGCAACCAGCAACTACCTTCTCTTGGGCGGCCACTTGCCCTGGCTCTTCAGCTTCTCCCTCTTGGCGGCGAGCAGCCGGGCGGCCTCCTCGAGGCCCAGGCCGGCCACGGCGTTCTCTCGAACCGAGGCGTTCACGACCCCATCGGTCAGGTACGGTCCGTACCGCCCGGTCCTGACCACCACCTCCCCCCCGGACTCCGGGTCCTTGCCCAGTTCCCTCAGAGGCGGCGCGGCGCGACGGCCCCGCCGGGCCTTCGGCCGGTTCATCACAGTGACCGCCTCTTCCAGGGTGATGCCGAAGAGCAGTTGCGGGTTGTCCAGGTTCCGGTACTCGGTACCCATCTTCAGATACGGTCCGTAGCGTCCCAGACCCGCCACGATGGTCTGGCCGGTGTCAGGATGGACCCCCACCGAGCGCGGCAGGGAGAGCAGGCGCAACGCCTCCTCCAGGCTCAGCGAGTCCAGGTCCATCCCGGCCAGGAGCGAGGTTCGCTTGGGCTTCTGGCGGGACCCGGAAACCTGCTCACCGAGCTGCACGTAGGGTCCGTAGCGTCCGTTGCGGGCCAGGACGGTCAGGCCCGAGTCGGGATCGGTGCCCAGGATCTTGTCGCCCGAAGGAGCCTCCAGGAGGCTGAGGGCTTTCTGCAGGGTCAGCTCGTCCGGCGGCAGGTCGTCGGGTATCGAGGCTCGATCCTCGCCCCTGGCGAGATACGGCCCGTACCTCCCCACCCGCGCCACCACCTCCGCGCCGGTGGCGTCCTCCCCGATGGGTATGAACAGGCTGCGCGGGTCGATCTCCTTGACACGGTCGGAGGCGATCAATTCCAGGAGGCCGGGGGATCCGTTCCCGTGGAAGAAGCGGCTCAGCCAGGGGACCTTCCGTTCCTCGCCACGGGCGATCTTGTCGAGGTCCCCCTCCATGCGGGAGGTGAAGCCGTAGTCGACCAGGTGGTCGAAGTGGCGTTCCAGCAGCACCGTGGTGGCGAAAGCCGTCACCGACGGGACCAGCGCGGTCCTCTTCTTGAACACGTAGTCGCGTTCGATGATCGTGGAGACGGTGGAGGCGTAGGTGGACGGCCGCCCGATCCCCCGATCCTCGAGTTCCTTGATCAGGGAGGCCTCGCTGTACCGGCTCGGCGGCTCGGTGCGGTGCTCCCTGGCGAGAGCGTTCCGGGCGGTGACCTGGTCGCCTTCTTCGAGGCGGGGCAGGTGCCGTTCCCGGTCGGTCTGGGCATAGACCTTCAGGAAGCCGGGGAACCGAATGGTTAGGCCCGACGCCTCGGACTCCACGTCCGTTCCGTCATCGATCGACGCTCCCGCCCGGACCCTGGTGGACTCGCCCCGGGCTGGCGCCATCTGCGAGGCCAGGGTACGCGCCCACACCAGCTGGTAGACCAGGTGCTGGTCGCGGTCGGACACCAGTTCCACCACTTCCTCGGGCGTCCTCCACCGGTCGCCGGCGGGCCGGATGGCCTCGTGCGCCTCCTGGGCGTTGGCCACCTTGCCGGTGTACCGGATGGGTCCGGAGGCCAGGTATTCCTTGCCGAACCGCTTCGCGATCTCGGACCGGGCTGCCGTCAGGGCGGTCTCGGACAGGGTGATGCTGTCGGTCCGCATGTACGTGATGTAGCCGTTCTCGTAGAGGGATTGGGCAGCCCGCATGGTCCGGCCCGGCTCGAACCGCAGCCTGGTGGAGGCCTCTCGCTGGAGGGTCGAGGTACGGAAGGGCGCCTGGGGCCTGCGCGTGTAGGGCTTGCGGTCCACCTTCCGGATCCGCAACCGGGAGCCCTCGATCGCTCCCGCCAGTCGGGCCGATCGGTCTCCATCGAGGAGCACGACCGCGGCGGACTTCAGGTTCCCCCTGGCGTCGAAGTCCTTGCTCCCGGCCGTACGCACGCCGTCAACGGTCACCAGCTGGGCTTGGAAGCTCTCATCGCCGCGGGTGACGAGACGGGCCTCCACGTTCCAGAAACTGGCCGATCGGAACGCGATCCGCCGGCGTTCCCGCTCCACGAGCAGGCGCACGGCCACGCTCTGAACCCGACCGGCGGAGAGACCCCTCCTGACCTTGCGCCACAGCACGGGCGACACGCCGTAGCCGACCAGCCGGTCCAGGGTCCGCCGGGCTTCCTGGGCATCGACCCGGGAGCTGTCGATGGTACGGGGGTTGGCCAGGGCCTCCCTGATCGCGCCGGGGGTGATCTCGTGGAACACCATCCGGTGGGTTGGAACCTTGGGCTTCAGCACCTCGGTGAGGTGCCAGGCGATGGCCTCTCCCTCACGGTCCTCGTCGGTCGCCAGGTACAGCTCGGACGCCTCCTTGGCGGCCTGCCTCAGCTTGGTGACGATCCGGCGCCGGTCGCCGGGAACGATGTACAGGGGTTCGAAGTCGTTGTTTACATCGACTCCCCAGTTCTTGGCCCAGGCCTGGTCCCGGTACTTGGCAGGGATCTGCTGGGCGCGGTCGGGTAGGTCGCGGATGTGACCCTGGCATGATTCCACGCGGTAGCCCCTTCCCAGGTAGCCCCCGATGGTCTTCGCCTTGGCGTTGGATTCGACGATGATGAGCGGCTTGGCCATGAGGTCTTAATATCCTCATTCTGTCGAGCTTGTCAAAACGGGCCGGTCGTCCCGACGGCCGGTCGGCCCGGTGATAGTGCCCGAGCCCTCCGGCTACGAGCGTACCCGGAGGGTGTGACATGACCTAGAGGGACGACCATAGAACTAGTACGCAAAGGCGCTTTCGCGAGGCTCTGGTGGGCAAGCGCAGCCTCCTCGTGGGGCGACTGGATCACGTTTTTCGCCACGCTCGCCCTGGCCGATCATATCGGCGGCAGCACCGCGGTCCTGGTCCCCCTGGTGAGCCGGATCATTCCCAGCTTGTTGCTGGGTCCGCTGGCGGGCGTGCTGGCCGATCGATTCGACCGCAAGTGGACGATGGTGGCATCCGATGCCGGGCGCGCGGTGGTGGTGCTTTGGCTGGTGCTGGCCAACGATCTGGTCACCATCGCCGTCATCTCTTCCATCCTCGAGATCCTGACCATGGTTCGCCAGCCGGCCCGGGAAGCGGCTGTACCCACCCTGGTCGAGACGGAACAACTGGTGAAGGCCAACAGCTTCTCCGCCGCCGCCGCCTACGGAACCGCGCCGATCGGGGCGGCGACCTGGTCGGGCGTGGCCGCTCTCTACGCGGTGTTGGGCGCGGTGGGTCCGATCGACCGGGCCCCCGACCTGGCCTTCGTCCTGGACTCTGTGACCTTCCTGGTCTCCGGGGCGATCGTGGCCACCATCGCCATCCCCAAGCCGACGCTGGCCGATGCGAGCGGCGCCCGGGACCGGGCCGGGAGGGATTGGTCACAACCCTTGCGCGACATGGTCGAGGGATTCGCCTTCGTCACCCGGACCCGTACTGTCCGCCGGGTGGTGTTCGGGATGGCGGTGGCCCTGTTCGGCGGGAGCGCCCTCCTGCCCCTCGGCCAGTCGTTCGCCAGTACCGTCCTGCGAGGAGGTGACACCGGGTTCGGGGTGCTGGTCACCGCGCTGGGCGTCGGGGTGGGCGTGGGCATGATGGGGGTAGCCGTGTTCAGCTCCGACCGGACCCGCTACGACCTGACCTACGCGCTGAGCCTGGGCCTGGCCGGTCTGGCCATAGCGCTGGCCGCCTTCGCCCAGACCATCAGCGGAGCGGCCGGTTGGGTGCTGGTCGGCGGGATCGGGACCGGCGTGGCCTATGTCACGGGCTTTACCCACCTCCATGGCGAGGTGGACGACACCCTCCGGGGACGCACCTTTGCGGCTCTGTTCACGCTGGTCCGCATGGCCATGCTGGCCTCGTTCGCGCTGGCGGTGGTGGTCGCGAACGCCCTGGACGGCATCTTCCCCGCGCCGTTCGACAGCGGCATCCGGAACCTGTTCGCCATCTCCGGCGTGCTGATCCTGGGCACGGGTTCGCTGCTGATCCTCGCCATCCGGTCGGCCCTGCTCAAGCCGGACGTCCCGCCCGAGGTACGCCGGTCGATACGGGATGCCTCCCGCGCGTTCGGCTTGATGAGAGGCCGGCGGGGCGACTCCGGGTACCGCGATTGAGCGGGCACCGGGCGGGGCGGTAGCGCGGTGAACCGCTACATAGCGCTCGAGGGCATCGACGGGGCCGGTAAGACCAGCGTGTCGACCGCCCTGGCCCTTCTCCTCGAGGAGGCCGGCCACGACGTGGTGCGGGTGCGGGAACCGGGCGGGACCGCGGTGGGGGAGGGCTTGCGGCAGATCCTCCTGGATGGGCCTCCGGTCACGTCATGGGCGGAGGCGCTGATGTTTGCCGCAGCCCGGGCCCAGCTCGTCGCCGAGGTGATCCGTCCCGCTCTCGATCGGGGCGCCTGGGTCCTGAGCGACCGCTCCGTCTACTCGTCGCTCGCCTACCAGGGTGCGGGCCGCGGGCTGGGCATGGACCGCGTCCGCCGGATCAACGAACCCGGCCTGCTTGGAACCTGGCCCGACCTGGTGGTGTTGCTCAGCGTCTCTCCCCCCGACGGCCTGGCGCGCCAGTCCAGACCGGATCGGATCGGCGCCCAGGGCGTTCCGTTCCTCGGGGCGGTCGCCGAGGGTTTCGCCAGGCTTGCCGAAGAAGAACCCGGTCGCTTCGTGGTGATCGACGCCGGGTGTCCGGTGGAACAGGTGGTGGCCGGCGCCTGGGACGCCTTGGGAGTCCCAGCCTGATGGCCGGGCTGCACGGGGGCGCCGGGATCATCGGCCACCGCGCCACCCTGGACGCGCTGTGCGCCGAGGTGGCGTCGCCGGCCCATTCCTACCTGTTCACCGGACCCGCCGGTGTCGGGAAGGCCACCGTGGCGCTCTCATTCGCGGCGGAGTTGGCGGGCCGGTCAGAGGCTGACCGGGATCGGGTGATGCGGAAGAGCCATCCCGATGTGGTGGTGATGGGACCCGAGGGCCGCGCCGGTTTCGGGGTGGGCCAGTCCCGGGTGGCAATCACGGCAGCCAGCCTGCGCCCGGTGGAGGCCGACCGGAAGGTGTTCATTCTCGACGAGGTCTCGACGATGACGGAGGCAGCGGCCAACGCCCTGCTCAAGACGTTGGAGGAGCCGCCGCCCGGGACCGTTTTCGTCCTGGTGGCCGAGTCGGCCGACGACCTGCCTCCCACGGTGGCGAGCCGTTGCCGGCTGGTCCGCTTCGGGCGGGTGCCGGAGGGGGAGCTGGCCGCCGCGCTGGTGGACCGCGGCGCGGAAGCGGAACGGGCGTCGATGGTCGCCCGGATTGCAGGGGGGAGGCCGGGTCTGGCCCTGGACCTGGTGAGGAGCCGGGAAGCGGCCGCCTTCCGGCGGTCATGGCTGGCGGTCCCGGGCCGTCTCCCATCCGAGCCCGGCCATGGTTTCCGGCTGGCCGAGGAGATGCTGGCAGCCCACGAGCCCCTGCTGGAGGGGATCAAGGCCCGCCGCTATGAGGAGGAGGAGGCCTACAAGTCGCGCGGAGACCGGATGCCGAAGGCGTTACGCGACAGCTACGACCGCACGTTGCGGCGGACCGGCACGTCATTGCTGGTGGCCGGCCTGGACATGCTGGCTTCCTGGTACCTGGACGCGGCCTCGGTGCAGCACGGTGGGCCGGTCCGCAATCCGGACGTGCCGAGGACCGAGCTGGCGAAGGTGCCGGCCCGTCCGGCGGCGCGCTCGGCGGAGTTGGTGATCGATGCCGGCGTCCAGCTCCGCCAGAACCAGCGGCCCAGGCTGGTGCTGGCCTGGCTATTCAACCGCCTCGCAGACGGCGTATGAGTAGTTGCTAGTTGCTAGTTGCTAGTTGTATATGATAATGCTGGGCCAATGACCGTCGGCTACGGGGCCGGATGTACCATCACTCAGGAAGGCAACACGAGGTAGCAGGATGAGTATCGGCAACCAGTTCATCTCGGCGGAGTTGTACGAATACATCCTGGCCACCTCTCTCCGCGAGGATGACCTGGGCCGCGATCTCCGGGAGGTGACCGCGCTCCTACCCGAGTCCAACATGCAGATCTCGCCGGACCAGGGCCAGTTCATGGGGATGCTGGTGAAGCTCATGGACGCCACCCGTATTGTCGAGGTCGGGGTGTTCACCGGCTACAGCAGCCTCTGCATGGCCAGGGCGATGCGAGACGGAGGCACCCTGGTGGCCTGCGACATCAGCGTCGACTACACCGACGTGGCCCGCCGCTACTGGGCGCGGGCGGGCGTGGCGGACCGGATCGACCTGCGGATCGGCCCCGCCCTCGAAACGCTGGACGGCTTGATCAGCGAAGGTAGGAGTGGGGAGTTCGATCTGGCCTTCATCGACGCCGACAAGGAGAACTATCCGGGGTACTACGAGCGCTGCCTGTCCCTGTTGCGCTCCGGCGGGCTGATGATCCTGGACAACATCCTCTGGAGCGGTCGCGTGGCCGACCCGGCCGACACGGGCCGGCAGACCTCCATCCTCCGGGACCTCGCGGCCGAGGTCGGTCGGGATGGCCGGTTAGTGGACGTAACCCTCCTGCCGGTGGCGGACGGCGTGCTCATGGCCCGCAAGGCCTGACGGCGACATGAAGATCGGCTCCTCCATGCGAGCTCCCGAAGCCGGTGAGGTCAGTTGGACGCGCTTCCGGGCCGGGCTGGGCCTGCTGGCCCTGGTGCTCGTTCTCGGCACGACGGGCTACGTCGTGCTGGGCCTGCCATGGCTCGACGCCCTTTACCAGACCGTCATCACCATCTCGACGGTGGGCTACCGGGAGCTGGGCACATTCAGCACTCGCTACGAGGTGTTCACCATCCTCCTGATCCTGTTCGGGACCGGCACCGGCCTGTATACCCTCGGAGTGCTGATCGACACCATGTTCGAGGCCAGGGTTACGGGACACTTCCGGAGGCGAAGGATGAGGCGAAGAATCGATCGTTTGAAGGGCCACGTGGTCCTGTGTGGCTTCGGCCAGGTAGGGGAAGCCATCTGTGAGGAGATGATCCGGAGCGGCAAGCAGGTGGTCATCGTCGACCGTTTGCTCCCGGACCGCGCGGATGGCTCTTCCGACATCCCGATGGTGCAGGGCGATGCCACCGATGACGCCGTCCTGCATCGGGCGGGGCTGGGGCGGGCCCGAACCCTGGTGCTGGCCCTCGACTCCGATGTGGACAACCTGTTCGTGGCGCTGACGGCCCGCTCGATCAACCCCGAGATATTCATCGTGGCGAGGGCCAACCACGGGGCGGCCATCGGCAAGCTGCGCCAGGCCGGAGCCGACCGGGTGGTGAACCCCCACCAGATCGGCGGGGCGCATATGGCGGCGATGGTGGCGCAGCCGGAGGTGGTGGAGTTCCTCGACGTGGTGATGCGAGACGGCGAGTTCGAGGTGCGGATGGCGCACTTCGAGATCGCTCCGGGCTCGCAGCTGGCCGGTCGCTCCCTGGGCGAAGCAGGTATCCGGCGCCGGACGGGAAGCACCATCCTGGCGATCCGGCGCGGCGAGACCTTCCTGACCAACCAGGACAGGCAGCTGGTTCTGGAACCCGGGGACATCATCATCGCGCTCGGCACCGACGACCACCTGCGCCGGCTCCAGGCCCACACGACCGGGACCTGACCCATCGTTCCGGCCGCTCTCCGGGGGCCTCTCAGCAGGATCGCCTGGGTGCTGCTGTGGCCGCCGGCCAGGGTCGTGGCCGCCTGGTTCCCGTATTCGGTCGTCCGCCGCGCCCGGTTACCGAAGGGTCCGTTCGTGGCGGTCATCAACCACTTCTCCTTACTAGATCCACCCGTCGCGGGCCTGGCCCTCCGCCGGCCGGTGAGGTTCCTCGCCCTCGACGAGATCTGGGGCGTCAATGCGGCTCTCGACGCGGTGCTCACGTCCTTCGACTCCATCCCGGTTGCCAGGTCCGACCGCCGGGCGCTCGGGGCGTTGAGGGCGGCACTCCGTCACCTGGAGTCGGGGCGTCCGATCGGGGTGTTCCCGGAAGGCCGCCGGGTGGCGGCCTGGGGGGAGGTCCCGCTGAAGACCGGCGCGGCCTGGCTGGCGTTACGAGCGTCGGTTCCGGCCGTCCCCGTGGCCATCTGGGGGAGCCAGCACGCCATGCCGATGGACGGGATGAGGGTAAAGCGCGCCCCGATCAGGGTGGTGGTCGGGACACCGATCGACCCCAGGCCGTTCATGGAACGTTCCGACCCGGTGCCGGCCCTCAACGAGTCCATCCGCTTCGCCCTCGACCAGGAGCTACGCCGGCTGGAAGCCGCCTACCCGGACGGGCCGGCCGGCGGATGAGGTGGAGAGTTTCCAGCACTAGAATTGGCGGACCTGCCGGAGTAGCTCAGGGGTAGAGCAGCTCACTCGTAATGAGCAGGCCAGGGGTTCGAATCCCCTCTCCGGCTCGCATGCATGGCGCGGTTAGTTTGCCGAGAGGCGGGACCTCCCCGGCCGCCAGGTCAGACTGGCGATCGCTCGTGGGCACTGGATAGCCAGGGACGAGGCAGATGGCGGACAGGGCGAACTTCGAGCGGGACGCGATGCAGTACGCACATCCTCTCTTCTCGGCGGCACTGCGCATGACCCGCAACCGGGCCGATGCCGAGGACCTGGTGCAGGAGACATTCCTGAAGGCGTATCGCGGATACGAGGGCTTCAAGGAGGGGACGAACCTGCGCGCCTGGCTGTACAGGATCCTGACCAACACGTTCATCAATCGCTACCGGCAGCAGCAGCGCCGTCCTAGCGAGGTCGATCTGGACGGGGTGGAGGGGCTCTACCTCTACAAGCGGGTGGCCACGACCGAGACCGATCGGGCGGCGCGCTCGGCAGAGGACGAGGTGTTCGACGCGCTGGAGGGATCGGACGTACGGCAGGCGATCGACAAGCTCCCCCGGAAGTACCGGATGCCGGTGCTGATGGCCGACCTCGAAGGCTTCTCCTACAAGGAAATCGCCGGGATGCTGGAGATTCCCATCGGAACCGTGATGTCGAGGCTCCATCGCGGACGAAGGGCGCTACAGAAGCTATTGTGGCAGACCGCGGAGGAACGGGGGTTCCGCACCCCCGACGGGGAAGGGGATTGATGCACCGCAAGTCGTGCTTCCGGGCCGCCACCAGGCTCTACTCGTATCTTGACGGCGAGATACGGGCCATCCGGAGGATCCGGATCCGGCTGCACCTCAGGCGATGCCTGAATTGCGAGCGCGCCTTCCACTTCGAGAAGCGGCTGCGCCGCTTCATTCGCGAACGGGCCCGGGTCGATGCTCCACCCGAGGTGGTGGAGCGCATCCGCCGACTGATCCGGGACCGGCACTCCTAGTGGTCTAGGTGATCGGACCTCGTTCGATAAGGATGGGGGAGTTGTGGCGGTCCCGGGTCCGGGCCTCCGCCACAGGTCCGTTCGGCCACATCGAGTACCCGCTACGCCACACCCTGGACTTCCCCGGCGACCCCGGCGTGTGCGGTCCCGGCTCGGCATCCTGGTCGGTGATCTCGGATGTGGCCGCCTTCGTGGGCGGCATCAGGGCGCTGTTGATCCAGAGCGCCCATCCGGAGGTGGTGGCCGGGGTTGCGGACCACTCCCGCTACCGGGTCGACCCGCTGGGACGGCTGTCCCGGACCTCCGCCTACGTCACGGCAACCACATTCGGCGCCGGCCCTGAGGTGGAACGCGCCGTGGAGGCGGTCCGAAGGGCTCACAGCCGCGTGGAGGGGACCTCCCACCGTGGCCGGCCCTATTCGGCCGGTGCTCCCGGCCTGTCCGCCTGGGTGCACAACGTGCTGACCGACTCTTTCCTGGCCGCCCACCAGGCATTCGGGGCGGTAGCCCTGACCCCGACCGACGCCGATCGCTTCGTGCGCGAGCAGGCCCGCATCGGACGGATGCTCGGCGCGGAGCCCGTGCCCGTGGAGGCCGACCCGCTATCGCGCTGGGTGTCGGCTCACGCAGACCTGGCCCCGTCGCCCGGGATGCGGGAGGCGGTGGACTTCCTGGCGGACCCGCCGCTGGCGGGGCTGCAGAAGGTCGGTTACCGACTCCTCTATCTCGGGGCGGTCTCGACCATTCCGGATCGGATCAGAGGCCTGCTCGGGATCCGGCGTCGGGGTGGCCGTCCGGCCGGTGCTCTGGCGGTGAAGCTCCTCCGGTCGGTGCTGGGGTTCTCGCCCACCTGGAGCCTGGCGCTGATCCGCACCGGCTGCCCGGTTCCCGAAGGAGTACTCCGCCAGCCCCTACCCGTCGACATCCCGCCCGGCTGGAAGGTCTAGTTGCTAGTTGCTAGTTGCTAGTTGCTAGTTGCTAGTTGTTAGTTACTAGTTATCTTAGAGTACTACAGACTACAGACTACAGACCAGACCACAGACGCTGGTACTATCCCCTCCATGGCAGGGGCGGCAGGAATCAGGGCGCTTACGGGGCCGGTCTCCTGGTTGCTCGTGGGGTTGGTCCTCTGCGCCTGGCCGGCTACTTCAGTGCTCGCAGCCGATGAGCCGGAGGCTCCGGCCGCGGATGCGCCCGTGCCCGCCATCCCGGTTCCCGACGATCCGCCCGCGGAACCCGAACCCGAATGGTCCTACCGGTTCCTGGTCCCGGCCACCCTGTTACTCGGTACCGTCGCGGTGGTGGGCGCCATCATCATGTACTTCGTGAGGGTCACCAAGAACCGATACCGTGTGATCAGGTGAGACCGGCGCGGCCGCGATGGGGCCGGCTCCCATGGGCCCCGGTCTGATGCAGACCGAGGAGCAGGCCCGAACCCTGCAGGTGGCCGGCTACCTGGCGGGCACCTATCCCCTGGCCGGCAGTTACCACCTGGCCGCCCTCGAAGAGGTGGCCCCCGCCCTGGTCCACCGGGCCGGCGCCATGGTCGAGGAGGAGACCGGCTTCTCCGGTCCGGGCCAGCCCCGCGTCATGGTCATCGACCGGCTCACGTGGGTGGAGCGCAACCTGGCCTTCTTCACCGAGTTGCTGCGTCCCGTGGAGGAGAAACTGCAGGATCATGCCGAGGAGGCCGGGTCGGGCCACCGCGTCGCCGAGTTCCTGATGGCCTTGGAGTCTGGCGCCGTTCTGGGGCTGCTGTCCCGGCGCGTCCTGGGCCAGTACGAGCTGCTACTCCCATCCGACGGTCGAGCGGACCAGATCTGCCTGCCCGCCCCCAATATCTTGGAGATGGAGAGGAAGTTCCAGCTGCGTCCCGACGACTTCCGATTCTGGGTGGCTCTTCACGAGGTCACCCACCGGCTCCAGTTCGTGGGTGTCCCATGGCTCCGCGAATACTTTCTGGGCCTGGCGGGAACCCTGGTGTCTCTGTCCGCTCCCGAGGATCCGTCGCGGCTCGAAATACTCCTGTCCCGGGCAGCCAAGGCCATCAGGGATGGCAGGCCTCCGGTGGGGGAGGCCGGGGTGCTGGGCCTGATGGCTACTCCCTCCGAGTTGGAGCATCTCGACCGGGTGCAGGCGCTCATGTCGCTGGTGGAGGGTCACGGGCATGTGGTGATGGACCGGATCGGGCAGCGAGAGCTGGCCACGTGGAAACGGATGTCCGATCTCTTCACCCGGCGCCGCCACCATCCTCGGGTAGCGGCCCTGTTGCGCCTGTCGGGATTGGAAATGAAGCTGCGACAGTACGAAGAGGGACGCGAATTCATCCTGGCGGTGGTGGAGCGGGCCGGATGGGCGGCGGTGGATCGAGCCTGGGAGTCGCCCGAGACCCTGCCCACCAGGGCGGAGATCAAGGCCCCCGAGACGTGGTTGGCTCGCGTCGCCTAGAGCGACTCGGCTCCGAGGTCGTCGCCCTGGTCGGCCAGGCGCTCGGCGACGACCCCGGCCGGCTGGCGGCGGCCCTTAGCGGAGGCGCCGACAGCGCGGTCCTGGCATGGGCGATCCAGGAGTGCGGCCGGAGCCCCCGAGCCGTACATGTCCACCACGGCTGGCCCGGTTCGGAGCGGATGGAAGCTGCGGCCAAGGCGGTCGCGGACCGGCTCCGCCTCGAGTTCACCGTCGTGAGGGTGGACACCTCCGCGCCGGGCTCGCCCGAGGCTGTCGCCCGCCGGGCCCGCTACGAGGCGCTGGAGCGCCGGCTCGGCGCCGGCGAGCGGGTCGCCACCGGCCACACGCTGGACGACCAGGCCGAGACCGTCCTGGGAAACCTCTTGTGGGGGTCCGGGCTGGACGGGCTGAGGGGCATCCACCGGTCCCGTCCCGGCCTGGTGCGTCCCCTGCTCGAAGTGACCCGGACCCAGACCCGGGAGTTGGCCGCCCTGCTGGGATTGCCGTTCGCGGACGATCCGGCCAACCAGGATGCCTCCTACCGGCGGGTCAGGATCCGCCGCGCCCTGGCCGGGTGGGAGCGGACCCTGGCCCCCGGCATCGGCCGGAGGCTGGCCGGTCTGGCCCGGCTGGTCGAGTCCGACGTGGCCTTCCTCGAGCAGGCCGGCGCGTCGGCCAGGGTGGAGAGCGTCGGAGGATCGGTGCGGGTGGCGGCCGGTGAGGTCCGAACCCTTCCGCCGGCCCTGGCGGCCCGGGCCATCCGGCGGGCCCTCCGGACGCTCGGCGAGGGACACCCGGGCGCCCGGCGCGACGTGGATGTTGTCCTGAGGGCGGCCTTTGACGGGAAGGAGGGCCGCGTCTCAGGAGGACACCGGGTGGCTCGCGTGGGGGCGTACGTGATGATCGGCGCCGAGGACCGTCCCGCCGTCCCGCCGTCGGTGCCCCTGTCGATGCGGGGAGCAACCCGGTGGGGCGCCTGGCACTGGGAGGCGCGGGAGCATCCCGGGCGGCCCGAGGCCTTTCCCCTCTCCCGGTGGCGCCAGGCTTTCGACGCCCGGGCCCTGCCCTGGGGCGAGGCGGTGGTCCGGCCGGCAGATGACGATGACCGGATCGCCATGGCCCGGGGAGGCAAGCGGGTGGCGGACGCCCTGTCCGAGGCTCGCATCCCCCGTGCCGAGCGGGCGGCATGGCCGGTGCTGGCCGTGGGTGGCGAGGTGGTATGGGTGCCGGGAGTCCGCCGGGCCTACCGTGGATGGATCGGCGAGGATACGATGGGGTTCGTCCTGGTAGAGGCGACGAGGGAGGACAGGTGGAAGCCGGTCGGGTCTTGATCAGCGAGGAGGAGATCGCTCAACGCCTGAAGGAGATGGGCGACGAGATTTCCCGTGCCTACAACGGCGAGAGGCTGCTGGTGGTGGGGGTGTTGCGGGGGGCCTTCATGGTGATGGCCGACCTGGCCCGGCATATCAGCATCCCCGTGGAGTTCGATTTCATGGCGGTGTCCTCGTACGGATCGAGCACCAAGACTTCGGGTGTGGTGCGGATTCTCAAGGACCTGGATGAGGAGATAGCCGGCCGCCACGTGCTGCTGGTGGAGGACATCGTGGATTCGGGACTCACCCTCGATTACCTGCTGCGCACCCTCCGGTTGAGGAACCCGAGCTCCATCGAGCTGGCCACGCTGCTGCTGAAGGAGGGGGTGCAACGGGTCCCGGTCGAGGCCAGATACGTCGGCTTCCGGATCGGCCCCGAGTTCGTGGTGGGATACGGCCTTGACTACGACCAGCTCTACCGAAACCTTCCCTATGTGGGGGTCCTTGACGAACATATGATTTAGAGGGGTGGTCATACGCTCGTTTCTCCCGTAGGATGGGGAACGCGAACCTCCGCTACGCCACCATACCGGGCTCACCGGGTCTCTCGCCGCGCCATGGCAACAACAGGGGAAAGATGAATTGAGTAAGACCACCCGCACCATCGTTCTCTACGGTCTCGTGGTGATGGCCCTCGTGCTGCTGGGCCAGCGGTTTCTCGACCAGGCGGCCGAATCGGGTGAGATTGATCTGACCGTATTCGAACAGGTGGTGGAGGACGGCTCCGTAGCCGAGGCGACCATCCTCGAGCGTTCCAACGCCATCGAGGGCATGCTGGCTCCCGGAACACTCGTCCCGGACGTACCGACCGAGTTCCGCGTTCTCTACCCGGCCGAGTACGAGGGAGCGCTCACCGAACTGCTCCTCAGTAACGATGTCAAGGTGATCATCGATCCGGAGCCCCCCGGTTTCTGGGGTCTGATCGTCGGATTCCTGCCATGGCTCCTGATCTTCGGCTTCATGATCTTCGTGATCATGCAGATGCAGAGCGGTGGAAGCCGGATCATGCAGTTCGGCAAGGCCAAGGCCAAGCAGGTGACCAAGGACCAGCCCAAGGTCACGTTCGAAGACGTGGCCGGGCTCAAAGAGGCCATCGAGGAGTTGGGAGAGATAAGGGACTTCCTGGAGTCCCCGCAGAAGTTCCGGGCAATGGGCGCCAAGATTCCCAAGGGAGTACTCCTCTACGGGCCTCCCGGCACCGGCAAGACCCTCCTGGCGAGGGCCGTGGCCGGTGAGGCCGGCGTCCCGTTCTTCTCGATCTCCGGATCCGATTTCGTCGAGATGTTCGTGGGCGTGGGGGCCAGCCGGGTCCGTGACCTCTTCGAGAAGGCCAAGTCCTCGGCGCCGGCGATCATCTTCATCGACGAGATCGACGCGGTGGGACGGCACCGGGGCGCCGGTCTCGGGGGAGGCCACGACGAGCGGGAGCAGACGCTGAACCAACTCCTCGTGGAGTTGGACGGTTTCGACGTGGCGAGCGGGGTAATCGTGATCGCCGCCACCAACCGGCCCGACATCCTCGACCCGGCGCTGCTCCGGCCGGGCCGTTTCGACCGACAAGTGGTGGTCGATCGTCCCGATCTCAGGGGCCGGAGAGCCATCCTCGATGTCCACGCCAAGGGCAAGCCGATCTCCGACGACGTGGATATGGAGGCCATCGCCCGCCAGACCCCCGGATTCACCGGCGCCGACCTCGCCAACCTGATCAACGAGGCCGCCCTGCTGGCGGCGCGCCGTGACAAGGAGTTGGTCGAGCCCGGGGAACTCGAGGAGGCCATCGACCGGGTGATCGCCGGTCCCGAGCGCAAGAGCCGGGTGATGAGCGATCACGAGAAGAAGGTCACCGCCTACCACGAGGGTGGGCACGCCCTGGTGGGCTTCGCCCTTCCCAACGCCGACCCGATCCACAAGGTGACCATCATCCCCCGGGGGCGGGCGGGCGGCTACACGCTGGCGCTCCCGACGGAAGACCGGAACTACATGCGCCGGTCGGAGCTTACCGACCAGCTGGCCATGCTGATGGGGGGACGGGCAGCCGAGGAATTGATATTCGTCGACCCCACGACCGGTGCGTCCAACGACATCGAGAAGGCCACCGAGCAGGCCCGGCGGATGGTCATGGAGTACGGGATGAGCGACGAGCTCGGTCCCATGAAGTACGGGAAGAACAACGCCGAAGTGTTCCTCGGCCGGGATTACTCGAGCCAGCAGGATTACTCCAACGAGGTGGCGGCGGCCATCGATGACGCGGTCCGGGCACTGCTCGGCCAGGCTCATGAGGAGGCCAGGCGGATACTCACCACGCACATCGAAGCACTGCACCGGCTGGCCGACCGGCTGATCACGGTCGAGACCCTGGCGGCCGACGAGATCGTTGAGATACTCTCTGACGTGCCCAAGTGGGAGGCCAGGCATGGCTCGGATCCCCGCATCCAGGCGCCGGCCGGCAGTCCGGGGCTGGTGGAGGGGGTGGCGGCCGCGGCAGCGGCCGATCCGATCTCGCGCTGATCATGCGCAGCCAGGGGATCGACCAGGCTGCGATCCGCGACGCCGTACGGCAGATACTGATCGCGATCGGAGAGGATCCCGACCGGGAGGGCCTGACCGAGACCCCGCTGCGGGTGGCCCGCATGTATGCCGAGGTGTTCGACGGGATCCAGCGCGACCCCAGGGAGGACCTGTACCGGGTCTTCGTGGCCGACCAGCACGAGGAGATGGTGCTGGTGAGCGACATCCCGTTCTACTCGATGTGCGAGCACCACCTGCTTCCCTTCTACGGCACCGCCCACGTGGCCTACGTGCCGGATGGCCGCGTGACCGGTCTCTCCAAGCTGGCGCGGCTGGTGGACGGTTTCGCCCGCCGGCCCCAGATGCAGGAGAGGCTCACCACCCAGGTCGCCGATGCCCTCGTGGAAGTCCTGGCGCCCCGGGGTGCGCTGGTGGTCATGGAGGCTCGACACCTGTGCATGGAGATGCGAGGGGTGGAGAAGCCGGGCGCCGTCACCCAGACCTCCGCGGTGCGGGGACAGTTCCGGCGTAGCGCCGCCACCCGGGCCGAGGCCTTCTCGCTGATCAACCGGGGCCGCGTGTGAGGCGACCGAGGTGGCACGTCAGGGGTGCCGTCCTCGACCCGAACCGGGGCACCGTCATCATGGGGGTGGTCAACGTCACCCCGGACTCCTTCTCGGACGGCGGCCGCTGCCTGTCCGAGGACTCGGCCGTTGCCATGGGTCTCCGGATGTGGCGCCAGGGCGCCCACATCGTGGACGTGGGAGGCGAGTCGACCCGACCGGGCGCAGCCGAGGTCTCCGAGCAGGAGGAGCTCGGGCGGGTGGTCGGCGTGGTG
This sequence comes from bacterium, assembly GCA_028820935.1. Classification (NCBI taxonomy): domain Bacteria; species bacterium. The sequence continues at coordinate 103,818 of JAPPHZ010000030.1, forward strand.
GCGAGGTTGGCGTCCGCCGGTGTGCCGGTGTCGATCGACACGTCGAAGCCGGGGGTGGCCGAGGCAGCCATCGAAGCCGGGGCGGCGGTGCTGAACGATGTCACGGCTCTGGAGGACCCCGCCATGGCGCGACTGTGCGCGTCCACCGGGGTGGGGGTGGTGCTCATGCACATGCAAGGCAACCCCCGGACCATGCAGGTCGACCCCTACTACGCCGACGTGGTCGCCGAGGTCGGCGAGTACCTCCGCCGGAGGATCGGGGCGGCCACGGAGGCGGGCGTCGACCGGCGTGCGATCGCGGTCGATCCGGGGATCGGCTTCGGCAAGACGCTCCACCACAACCTGGCCCTGCTCAACGGCCTGCCCGACCTCGCGGGCCTGGGCCGGCCGGTCCTGGTGGGAGCCTCGAGGAAGGCCTTCCTGGGCGCCCTCACCGACCGGTCCGTGGAGGAGAGAGACGGCGTGACCGCGGTGGCGTCGGGTATCGGGGCGATCCTGGGCGCTTCCGTGATGAGGGTCCACGACGTGCCCTCCACCCGGGATGCGCTGGCGCTGGCTGACGCTATGGTGGCGGCCATGGATGAGGGTGATGCCGACCGGCAGTAGGCCACGGGACTTTGCCTGGGTTATCCAGGATCGCCTGGCCGCATCTTCCCGGGTGGGTGGTCAGGGCATCCAGCACCGGCGGGTCCGGCGGGAGCAGGAGATATCCTGGCTGGTCGAGGCCGGATTCACCACCGTGGTGTCGCTGCTCCCCGGCAACCAGAACGTTCGCAGCTACGAGCGAGCCGGCATCGAGGTCCACCTGGCGCCGGTTGACAGCGAACACGAAGAGGCGGCGGTCGAGCACGCATTCGAGGTCCTGGCCAAGGTCCTGGCCGATCCGGACGCCAAGGTACTGGTCCACAGGGACTTCGTTGACGACACGGTGGGTGGCATCCTGGCCGGGTACGTGGTCTTCGCCGGTCTGGTGGACGATCCCCGCGTGGCTGCGATGGTCATCCAGGAGATCATCGGACGGCCGCTCGGTCCCAGCGGGAGGGGCCTCATTCCGGCGGCGGGGGTGTGAGCGAGGTCTTGATCACATCCGGCGGGACGGCCCCGGGGGAGTCCGGCGACTCGATCACTCTGAAGGGTCTGCGGATCGAGGCCCATCACGGTGTCCTGGACAGCGAACGGCGGGAGGGCCAGCCGTTCGTGGTGGATGTGACGGTATGGCTGGATCTCTCGGAGGCCGGAGGGCACGACGACCTGGACGCGACCATCGACTACGGCAAGCTGGCCACCGAGATACACCGCCGGGTGTCGGGCGAACGATGGAACCTGATCGAGAGGGTGGCGGAACGGGTAGCCCGGTTGGTTCTCGAGGACGGCCGCGTCTCGAGGGTGGCGGTGACCGTTCACAAACCCCGGGCGCCCATCGACGTCGAGTTCGAGGATGTCTCCGTGACGGTGGTGAGGTCGTCGCACGGCACGCGGGCGGCCATCGCCCTGGGGACCAACCTGGGTGACCGGGCGGCCAACCTCGAAGAGGCTGTGGAGGGCATCCGGTTGGTGGGGCGGGTAGTGGCGAGTTCCAGTGTGTACGAGACGGCTCCCCAGGGCGTGGTCGACCAAGAGCCCTTCTACAACGCGGTGGTCCTGGTCGACACCCAGCTCGACCCGGTCGAGTTGGTGGGCCGGCTGCTCGGCATCGAGCGGGAGATGGGCAGGGTGAGAGGGCCGCGATGGGGCCCCCGGCTCATCGACCTCGACCTGATCCTGTACGGCGACCGCACTATCCGTACGGCGTCCGTGGAGGTTCCCCATCCTCGCTACCGGCAGCGCCGGTTCGTCCTGGAACCTCTGGTCGAGGTATGGCCCGATGCCCGCGACCCGGACGGCACCGCGGCGGCTGACCTGCTCGAGGCGGTATCCGGCCAGGCAGTGGCTCCGGTGGCGGTGCCCGGTTGGCCGCATGGAAGTTAGGCGGGTGACGAGGCGATAGCACCTCGACCCTATAAACTGCCCGGTTGTGATAGGTCTCCTGAAGGCGATTCGCGGGTTGCTGATCCTGGTCGCTCTGCTGCTGGCGGTGATCCCCCTGGTGATGCTGATCAGCCTGCTGACCGGTGGTACGGGATACGGCCTGTGCGCTGACGGTCTGGCGAGGTGCGATACCGCCTTCCTGACCGGACCGGCAGTGGCGGCCCGCATCTGCCTCGGGCTGCTCATGGTTGCCGCCGCCGTCCGGGTGATCTCCCGGATCGTCAGCCGGGTCGAAAAGGACCGCCGCTATGCGGACGCCCGATCCCGCTACTCGGATCTAGCCGAGTGGGCCGACCGCCTCCGGTAACCGACCTCCTATAAGCCGGCCTCCTCCATGATCTCGGCGATGGTGTGGCTGACGAGATACAGGCCCTTGGCGGTCACGCTCATGCCGCCGTCGCCCGGGTCGAGCGATCCACTGATCACCAGCCGGTTGCCCCTGCGTTCTTCGACCCGGCCCCGCAGTTCGATCTCCCCGGCGACGCCGACCGGCCGGCGGTAGCGCAGCTCCAGCCTTCCCGTGACCGATAGGACCTCCTCCTGGAGGATCCCGGCCCACACCAGGATCTCGTCAAGGGCGACGGCGGCGATCCCTCCGTGGAGGTTCCCGATGGTGCCTTGTAAGTCGTCGCGGGCGGTGAAGGTCGCCACGACTTCTTCCCCCCGGATGTCGAAATTGTCGATGTGGAGGCCGATCGGGTTGGACCGCCCGCAGGCGAAGCAGCCGTCGCCGGTATGTCGCCTGAGAGCATCGACTATCGGGGCGATCGGCGGGACAGGTTCAGCCAAAACGGATCACGCCGCCCTCGACCGACACCACGCTGGTGACCGCCCAGACCGGCCAACCCCGTTCCTCCAGCAGGCGGCGGGCGCCCACCCAGGCCTTCTCGATGGCGAACACCGCCCCCAGCATCTCGCAACCGAGTTCCTCGACGATCTCGCCCAGCGCCACCGCGGTCCGGCCCTGGGCGAGGAAGTCGTCCACGATCAGCGCCCTCATGCCGGGCTCCAGCACGTGCCTGCGGATCTCGATCGTGTACTCGAAGCCTTTCGTGGCCGACCTGACCTCTTTGCTCACCGCCTTCCTCGGCCCGGGCAGGACGTACTTCTTGGCATAGACCATGGGGAGCCCCAGTTCCGAGGCGGCGGTGAGGGCGGGAGGTATCCCGCTCGCCTCGGCGGTGACGATGACATCCGGCCGGAGCGGTGCGGCGATGGCGGCTATCCGGCGGCCGAACTCGACCATGACGGAGGGGTCGACCCGATGGTTGAGGAAGGTGTCGGCGCTGATGATCTCACCGCTGACGCTTGACCGCTCGAGTATGTACCGCTCCAGGTCCATGCGGCCTGCACGATAACCCGCACCAGGTCCGCCGACGCCGGGGGCCGGCTCAGTCCGGCGGGAGGGACTTCGGCTCGAACGGGCACAGCCTGGCGAGCTCGCACTCCCAGCACCGGGGCTTGCGAGCGCTGCAGACGTCCCTGCCGAACTGGATGATCCGCATCGAGAGATGCTGCCACTCGTGCTTCGGCACGAGGGCCTTGAGGTCCTGCTCGATCCTGGTGGGGTCGTCCTCGGTCGTGAGCGAGAGCCGGTTGGTGATCCTCCGGACATGGGTGTCCACCGCGATGGCCGGTTGGCCGAACGCCTCCGCCAGCACCACCGAAGCGGTCTTGCGCCCCACACCCTTCAGCGTCACCAACTCGGCCATCTCATCGGGAACGACTCCGTCATACCGCTCCACCAGGTCCTGTGACAGGGCGATGATCGAGCGGGTCTTCTGCCGGTAGAAGCCGGTGGAGAAGATCACCCTCTCGACCTCTTCGGGGTCGGCGGCGGCCAGGTCGTCGGGGGTCGGCCAGCGGGCGAACAGGTCCGGGGTGGCCCGGTTGACGTTCTCATCGGTGGTCTGCGCGGATATGACCGTCGAAACCAGCAGCTCGAAGGGGTTGGTGTAGGCGAGAGCCGTGCTGATCTCCGGATATCGGGAGGCGAGCCGGTTGACGATACGCCGGGCGTAGCCCCGTTGCCTTGCGGTCGGGACGGTCCCGTCCGCCCGTGCCTCACCTTTTGCCATAGTCTTCGCAGGTTAGATGTACGTCCGGACCCCGCAGGCGCGCCGACGGCGGTCGACGGCATAAGCTTCCGGGGCTCCATCATGTTCCGGATAACCGAAGACGACCGCACCATCGCCCGCCTGGCTGTACCTGCTCTGGGCGCGCTGGCGGCCGAGCCGCTGGTGGCTCTGGTCGACACCGCCTTCGTGGGGCGGCTCGGCGAGGATCCTCTGGCGGCGATGGGGGTGGTGACCGGCATTCTCGGCCTGGCGTTCTTCGTCTTCATCGCTCTGGCCTATGCCGGAACCCCGCTCATCGCCCGGGCGATCGGGATCGGCGACCACGACCGGGCGGCGCAGTTGGCCGGCCAGTCGCTGTTAGTGGCCGCGGTGCTGGGGGCTGCCGGCCTGATCCTGCTCGAGGGGGCCGCCCCCCAGCTGGTCGGCCTGATGGGCGCCGGGCCGGATGTGGCGCCGCATGCGGTCTCCTACCTGCGGATCCGCGGCCTCGGCCTGCCTGCTCTCCTCATGATCTCCGTCGGACACTCGGTGTACCGGGGGGTGGGCGACACCCGGACCCCGATGTTCATCAGCATCGGCCTGAGCCTCGTCAACCTGGTTCTCGATCCCCTGTTCATCTTCGGATTCGGATGGGGACTTCCCGGCGCCGGGTTCGCCTCGGTGATCGCCCAGACAGCGGGCGGCGGCGCCTTCCTGTTCTTCTTCGTGACCGGGCACACCGGGCTGGTCCTGCGCCGGGTCCGGCCCCGGTGGGCGGACCTGAGGGAACTGGTCGGCGCCGCGTCGGCCCTCTTCGTGCGGACTTCGGCGATCGTGGCCGCACTCACCGTCGCGGTGGCGGTCGCCGCTCGCCTGGGCGACGCCGAGGTGGCCGCCCACCAGGTGGCGGCGCAGGTGTGGATCTTCCTGAGCCTCGTGGTCGATGCGGTAGCGATCGCCGCCCAGAACCTGGTGGCGGGCCATCTCGCCACCGACCGGGCGGCCGCCCGCCGCTTCTCCCAGCGGATGCTCTTCTGGGGACTGTGCTGGGGAGTGCTCCTGGCGGTGGCTTTCTGGTTCGTGCGCAACGACCTGCCCGGGTGGTTCACCACCGATCCGGCGGTGGCTGCGCTCGTAGTCATCCTGATGCCGTTCGTCGCGCTGAGCCAGCCCCTCAACGGCCTGATCTTCGTGCTGGACGGGATCATGATCGGTGCCACCGACTTCGCGTACATGGCCAAGGCGATGGTCTTCGCCGCGGTGGTGGCGTGCTCGCTGATGGTCATGGCGGATTCGATCAGCGCCGTCTGGTGGGCGCTGCTCACCATGAACGCCCTCCGCCTGGCAACCCTGTACCGGCGCTACCGGGTGGTGGTCATGTGACTCATGTCGTCGCCCAACGTCTCGGGGATGACGAGTTGGGCGAGCATGGCTACCACCACCCCCGCGCCCAGCGCGGTCACGGTCAGCGGCAAGCCCCAGAGTTCGATCGTGGTGCCGGCGATGGTCAGGCCGATAATCGACCCGAGCACGGCCACCGTATGCAGCCACTGGGTGGCGGTGGCCCTGATGGCCGTGGGGAACAGCTCGGTCCGCTGGGCGGCGCTCACGGGCAGGGCGGCCGAGCTACCGAAGGCCGACAGCGTGGCGGCCACGATGAGCAGGTCCCGGCTCGACGTCCAGTAGAAGCCGATCCCGCCCGCCAGCCCCACGACCAGCGAGAGGAGAATGGCCGGCTTGCGTCCCAGAGTGTCGCCCATGCGCCCACCGAGGAAGAAGCCGGTTCCTCCCAGCGTGCCTCCGATCAGCAGGATGCGCGCCGCCTCGGAGGAGGTCAGGCCCAGACCGTTGACGAGGCGTTCGAGAGCGAAGGTGACCGCCACCACCGAGAAGGCGCTTAACGAGAGGCTGTAGATGCCGGCCAGCCAGAAACGTCCGGAGAAGCGACCGAACAGGGGTGGGAACACGCTGCCACCGCCGGTGTCGAACTGGAACACCCTGCTCTCCTCGACCCTCACCCTCAACCAGAGGTAGATGGGAAGGCCGGCCACCGACGCCGCGAACAGGAGGCGCCAACCGGCCTCGCTGGTCTGGGCGATCGGAAGGGCGAGGAGCCCCGCTCCGGAGCCGAGCGCCACGGCGGTGGAGTAGAGGCTGATCGCCCAGGCCCGGTTGTTCCAGTTGACCCGCTCGGCCAGCAGGACCGTAGCGAGCATCGCCATCGCTGCCGAACCCATGCGGGCGGCCACTTGCAGGGCGGTGTACACGGTGGGGGAGAAGGCCGCCGCCGTGGCGCCGGTGGCCAACATGAGCATCAGGTACGCCGCCAGGAAGGGTCCTCGACGTCCCCAGCGGTCGCCGAACACCGCGTACACGACGGCTACAAGGGAACCGATGCGGGCGACGGCGAACAGGTAGCTCATGTCGGCCTTGGACAGGTCGAACGCGAGCCGGACGAACGGGAGGGTGTTGACGGCCTGGGTCTGGACGTATCCCTGGAACAGGCCGGCCAGGTACATCAGGCCCAGCAGCCGCCAGTCATCCCGGCGGTATCCGGAGGCCGGACCGAACATGCGCAACAGGGCGCTCAAGGCATCGATCCCGCGGTCGGCCGCACGATGGACGTATTGGGGCGATGGTTCGGGCCCGTAGCGGCGAGCCAACCCGGTGTCACAGGGACCATCCCGACCAGGATACCCCGTAATCCCGCTCCATCTCTCTCCCGGCTATCGCCGTGGCGGGCCCACTCGCCTCACGTAGGCGATCGAGCCGAGGAGGCGGTCCTCGGGTATGTCGTAGTAGGTGCGGAGAACGGACTCGGAGTCGCCGGCCGGCCGGTAGCCGTGCTTCTCCAGGACGCCGCGGGCCTTGTAGTTGGCCTGGTAGGTGCCGGCCACGATCATCCTGGTGGAGCCGGGCGCAGACGCCTCGACATGGCGGATGAGGGCGCCGGCGACACCGCTTCGCTGGTGCTCGGGAAGGACGTACAGGTGGCGAAGGAGCACCACGTCCCCGATGGGCTCGCTACCCGTGACCCCCACCAGGCCATGGTCCGAGAAGGCGCCCCACCATGTCATCCGCTCCGCCTCGGCATCCCAGCCGGACTCGTCCATCTCCGGACCCTGCAGCTCCTCGGGCGGAAGGAACTCGCGGTACCAACCGGCCGCGGTGTTGATCACCCCGACCGCCGCCTTGCGTTCCCCGGATCGCAGCTCGCGGATTGCCGGGCCGGTGTCTGCGGGCGATGGCAGGTCGGGCGGGTTCAACGGAAGCTCCCAGGACGGATGGGTACTGCGGGACCGGCCATACCGATCCGCTCAGAGGTGAAAGGTACACGCTGCCGGCCCTGCGCATGCCTCCCGTCGAAAGGAGGCGGACGGCCGGGGACTCCGCCCCGTCCCGGTCGTGCGATCCGGCTGCCGGCCGCCTACTATGAGATCCCGTCGGATATAGCCGGGAGGCGGAGTTCTGAATGGCCAGGATCGTGCATATCGTTGGAACGGGGACCATCGGGGAACCCTTGATCGGTCTCATGGCCGACAACCAGGAAGCATTCGGCATCGACGAGGTGACGTTCCACAAGCGAACGCCCCTGCTGCGTGAGCGGGGCAAGGTGAACGATCTGGTGAGCCGGGGCGCTCATCTCTCGGTCGACCGGGATCGGTGGTCCGGCTTCGAGGAGCTGGGTCACGCTCCCAAGCTGGAGGCCTGGGAAGCCATCGAGCGGGCCACGGTGGTGGTCGACTGCACCCCGGCGGGCAACGAGAACAAGGACAAGTACTACGGGAAGGCCTCCGGCGTCCGCGGTTTCCTCGCCCAGGGTTCGGAGTTCGGCTTCGGCAAGATGTACGCCCGGGGCATCAACGATCAGGCTCTCGACCGGGAGGAGGACCGGTTCCTCCACATCGTGTCATGCAACACGCACAACATCGCGGTTCTGCTCAAGACGCTCGGATTCGACGCCGACGGGACCAACCACATAGTCGAGGGGTCCTTCCTCTGTATCCGGCGGGCCAATGACATCAGCCAGGCAGGCGGGTTCATCCCGTCTCCGGAGGTAGGGACCCATTCCAAGGGGAGATTCGGCACCCACCACGCGCGGGATGCCCACCACCTCTTCCGGACCATCGGAGAGGACCTCGACCTGTTCTCGTCGGCGATCAAGGTCAACAGCCAGTACATGCACGCCCTGCACTTCGAGATCGTGCTGGATCGGGAGATCACCGTTGAGGAGGCCCAGGAGCGCCTCATGGAGAACCCGAGGGTTGCGGTCACCTACAAGCGTTCGGCCGGCGAGATCTTCTCCTTCGGGCGGGATCACGGCTACTACGGGCGCATACTCAGCCAGACGGTGGTTCCGGTCGAGACGCTGGCGGTGCGGGGAGGCAACCGCATCGTCGGGTTCTGCTTCACGCCCCAGGACGGCAACCCGATGCTGTCCACCGTGGCCGCGACCCTGTGGTACCTGCATCCGGGCGGCTTCGGCGATCGCCTCGAAGTGCTGGCTCGCTTTGTCTTCCAAGAGGTCTGACCTGTTCCCAGCCCTGATTCTTCCTGTCTCCGACACACCGGCGCTTTCAGGCCACTTCAAACTGAGCTTCGCAGGCGGCCTGCATAACCTGGCGGATTCGTGTCGCGCCTAGACCCGAACGGAGCAACCAATAGTCATAGTCCCAGGCCAGGGGCCCGAGGCTCCTAGTCTCCTCACCCGCTCAGACCCCCACCATGAAGAATTGGGGCTAGCTCCCGGCGCCGTGCCCGCGGGCGACCGGTAAGGATGAGGCGAACCCCGGTCTTGGTCGCCGGCCTGTTGCTGGCACTGACCTCCATGCTCGTGTATCCGGCGGCGGCCGGAACGACGGCGCCACCGAGCGTCGCCGCGGCGGACCGCCCGTTCGCGGATGTCCCGCCGGGTGGTCCCGACGCCGCCATGATCGATGCGCTCGACGCGCTCGGAATCCTGGGTGGAACCGAGTGCGGACCCCGGCGCTTCTGTCCCGACGAGCAGATCGAGCGATGGGTCATGGCCGTCTGGCTGGTGAGGGCGGTCGACCACATGGACGAACCCGGTCCTCTGGCAGGCCGTTTCACCGACGTTGACCGGGAGGCGTGGTGGTCGGGTTACCCGGAGCGGCTCGCCGAGTTGGGGATCACTCAAGGATGCGGTCTGATCCCGCCGCGCTTCTGCCCTTCCGGCCCGGTAACGAGGGGGGAGATGGCCACCTTCCTCACCAGGGCGTTCGGTCTGGGACCTGCCGAGGAGGTGGGCTTCATCGACCTGGCCGGGACGGTGCATTCCCCGAACATCGACTCGGCGGTGGCGGCCGGGCTGGTGACCGCCTGTTCCGAGGACGGGCTCCGCTTCTGTTCCGGCCAACCGGTCACCCGGGTCGAGATGGTCACCGTCCTGGCCAGGGCGTTCGACCTGGCGCCTCCCGCAATCTACGAGGAGGTGGCGGAGGAGCATGGGATCCTCCACCTGATATCCGGGTACACCATCCATCACGACTGTTGCGAGTCCCGGGTTGCCAACCTAGAACTCTTCTCCGACACCGTGACCGGGGTGGTGGTGGACGCTGGCGAACGGCTCAGCCTCAACAGGCTGGTAGGGCGGCGGACCGCCGCGAAGGGTTACGTGCCGGCGGATACCTGGGTGGGTGACCGGGTGTCCGACTCGGTCGGCGGGGGAATCAGCCAGTACGCGGCGACCATGTACAACGCCATTTTCTGGGGAGGCTTCATCGGTAGCTACTCCCGGGCTCACAGCGTGTACTTCCCGCGCTACCCGCCCGGTATCGAGGGAACCCTCTACTACCCCTACATCGACCTGGTGTTCCGGAACGACACCGGGAGCCCGGTCCTGGTGGTGAGCGACTACACGGACACCTCCCTGACGGTGAAACTGTACGGGGACAACGACGGCAGGGCGGTGATGGGGGAGTGGAAGGACGGTTGGCACACCCTGGACGTGGTGACGCAAGGCGGTCCGGACGCCCGCGTGGTTACCGGCCAGGTCTCCCGTCCCTACGGCTACGTCGACCCGCCCTCGACCAGATATATCTCCAACCCGGATCTGCGGATCGGTGAGTCGATCGTGATCGAGCCGGCTCGAAAAGGCTGGACTGTGCGCGTCGACCGGACCGTGACCGTCAATGGCCGGGATAGGGATCAGTCGTGGTGGGTCAGTTACAGACCGGTCCGCGCCATTATCGAGGCCCATCCCTGCGTGATCAGCAACACTTGTCCCCCCGTGGAGCAACCGGCCGAGGAGGAGGAGAACGGAGAGGCGGGCCCGCAACCGTTCTGAGCGGCCGCGGGGCAATCCAGCCACCCTCCTAGACTTCCCGCCCGTGAGGTCGAGTACCAGCCCCAGCATCCACATAACCACCCTTGGCTGCTCCAAGAACCAGGTCGATTCCGACAAGGTCTCCGCCATGCTCCACCAAGCCGGCTACCGCTCTGCCGGGTCTCCCGAGGAGGCGGATGTGGTGATGGTCAACACCTGCGCGTTCATCGAGGCTGCCAGAGCCGAGTCGGTCGAGACCATCCTCGATCTGGAGGACGCCCGGGCAGAAGGCGCCCGGCTGGTGGTGATGGGCTGCATGGCGCAACGCTTCGGAACCGAGCTGGAGGAGGCGCTGACCGGGGTCGATGCGGTGGTCGGCCTGGACCGCTACGGCGAGCTGGTGGGCATGCTCGACTCGATGACCGATTGGTCGCCGGTCCGGATAGGTCCACGGCGCTCACCGATGGACATCCTCGATCTGGCGCACCGGCCCACCCCGGTCTTCCCCTACGCGTACGTGAAGGTCGCCGAAGGATGCGACAAGACCTGCGCCTTCTGCGCCATACCGCTCATACGGGGCCCCCAACGCTCCCGGCGTCCCACCTCTATCAGGGACGAGATCGGTGGGCTGTGCCGGGCGGGTGTGTCGGAGATCGTCCTGGTCGCCCAGGATCTGGCCGCCTACGGGCGTGACATCGGGGTGGCGACCCGTGACACCATCGTCGACCTGCTCCGGTTCGTCTCCGATGTCGATGAGCTGGTCCGGATCCGCCTGCTCTACCTGTACCCCACCGAGATCCGACCTCCCCTGATCGAGGAGATGGTCACCAACCCCAGGCTGGCGCCCTACTTCGACCTCAGCCTCCAGCACGCGTCCCGCCGGCTCCTCCGGTCGATGCGCCGTCCCGGGAGCACCGCCAGCCACCTGCGTCTCATCACCCGGATCCGGGATGCGGATCCGGATGCTGCGCTGAGGTCCTCGTTCGTCGTCGGCTACCCGGGCGAGACCGATGAGGATGTGGACGAGCTGATCGACTTCCTGGGCGAGGCCGAACTCGACTGGGCCGGATTCTTCCCCTACTCGCCCGAGGCGGGCACGGCGGCCGTCGACCTGCCGGGACGGATCGATCCGGACGAGGTCACCGACCGGGTGCGGGAGCTGAGCCGGGTCCAGGAGGGGATCACGGCCCGGCGCAACGCCGAGCAGGTGGGGAGGCGGCATAAGGTGCTGGTGGACCAGGTGGAGGACGGAGTGCCCGTGGGGCGTTCCTACCGGGAGGCGCCTGATATCGACGGGATGATCTGCCTGGACTACGGAAGCCCCGGCGAGTGGCTGGAGGTCGAGATAACCGGCAGCTACGAGACCGACCTCACCGGTGAGGTCCGCTCCCGGGCCATCGAGGATCCGGTCGGGTCGGGGAGGGCGAAGTGATCGTCGAAGTGCTGGCGGTCGGGACCGAGCTCCTGCTGGGCCAGACGGTCAACACCAACGCCGCCTACCTGGGGGAGCGTTTCGCGGAACTGGGTCTGGACGCCCATTACCAGGTGGTGGTGGGCGACAACCACGACCGCATGGTGGATGCCATCCGGACCGCTTTCTCACGGGCCGACGCCCTGATCATCACCGGCGGCCTAGGGCCTACCCAGGACGACATCACCCGGGACGCCATCTCCGAGGCGACCGGGCGCCGGATGCTGTTCAGCGAGGAGCAGGCCGCCCGACTGAGGTCCTTCTGGGATCACCTGGGCCGGCCGTTTCCCGAGAGCAACCTCTGCCAGGCCGAGTATCCGGAGGGTGGAGAACAGCTCCCCAATCCCCGTGGGACCGCTCCCGGCCTGTTCCTGGAGCACGACGGGGTGCTGTTGTTCGCCCTTCCGGGAGTTCCCGCCGAGTTGTACATGATGCTCGACGACCATGTCCTGCCCCGGCTCCGCAAGGCCACCGGCGCCGGGGAGATCCTGGTGAGCCGGGTACTGCGCACCTGGGGTCTCGGAGAGTCGGCGGTGGCGGTGCTGCTCGATGACCTGTACCACGCCTCGTCCAACCCGTCGGTGGCTTTCCTCGCCTCGGCCGGTGAGGTGAAGGTACGCCTGTCGGCCAAGGCGGGGTCCGAGAAGGAGGCCGGGGAGCTCATCGGACCGCTCGAGCAGCAGGTGCGCCGGCGGCTGGGGGAGTCGGTCTTCGCTACCGACGAGGAGACGCTCGAAGAGATCCTCCTCGACGAGTTGCGGGTGAGAGGATGGACCATCGGCACGGCCGAGTCGGTCACCTCCGGGATGGTGGCCGCCCGGCTGAGCCTCCTTCCGGGGGCATCGGAGGTGTTCCGGGGAAGCGTCATCGCCTACGCCACCGATGTGAAGCGGGACATCCTGGGCGTGCCTCCGGAGATCATCGAAGCCCATGGGGTGATCGGGCCCGAGACCGCGGAGGCGATGGCGGAGGGAGCGTCCGCGGTCCTGGACGTCGACGTGGTGGTCGCCACCACCGGCGTGGCCGGTCCGGACTACCTGGGCCATCCACCGGGGACGGTTGCCGTGGCGGTGCGCACTCCTCTCGACACCCGATCGCAGCTCCTGCGGATGCCCGGAGACCGGGAGAGGGTCCGCGCCTATGCAACCACCACGGTTCTCCAGCTGGCCCGGCTCGGCATCCTGGGCGAGTGGTGGGAGGAGTGAGCGCCGGATCCCCGGTGCGCTGCTTCGTGGCGCTGTCCATCCCTTCGGAGATCCGCCTCGCCGTGCGGGATTGGCGTGACACTCTGAACCTGCCCGGCCGGCCGGTGCAGCCGGAGAAGTTCCACGTGACCTTGCGGTTCGTGGGGCGGGCCGACCAGGTCGGGAAGGAGCGGATCATGGCGGCGCTTGACGCCGCCGATCTCGGCCCGGCCTTCCCGTACCGGATCGGCGGGTTCGGGGTCTTTCCGAGGCCGCGCAAGGCGACGGTGGCGTGGGCCGGGCTGGAGCGCGACGAGGGCAGGCTGTCCGTGCTGGCCTCGGTGGTCGATGAGGCGGTGGCGTCGGCCGGTTTCGGTCACGAGGAACGTCCCTTTCGGGCTCATCTCACCCTGGCGAGGATCCGGCCCCCCGCAGACCTCCGTGCGGTTGTCGCCGCTCCTGCCGGGATTCCCGCCCGCGCCGGCGAGGTGGTGTTCTACCTGAGCCGCACCGAGGGTCCCCGCACCACCTACCACCCGTTGGAGAGGTTCTCGCTGGCCTGAGCCGGGGTGGTTGGCCGGAAATGCCGGCCTTCCGCTTGCTCACCGTGTAGGATACGAACATGTGTTCGTGTCATCCCGGAAGTGCGGTGGTCTGTCTGTGGAAGATCCACTAACCTTGGCTGTGGATAACACGACTGTAGTTCGGCAGGTGTAATTGGTGTATATCGGGTCGGAATTCCGGGTCCTGCCCGGCCGAAGCGGGAGGACCGGCGGTTTCTGTCACAGCCTCTCCTTACCTTTGGTCTTGGTACAGGCCCGGCACGAACCCGTCGGCTCGATGACACGAAGGAGTAACCGATGAAGAACAAGGAACGGACGCAGGCTCTGGACTCGGCCATGTCGCAGATCGAGCGGCAGTTCGGCAAGGGATCCATCATGCGACTCGGTTCGACCGCCCACCAGAAGATCGCCCATATCTCCACCGGGGCGCTGTCCCTCGACCTGGCCCTGGGGATCGGGGGAGTACCCAGGGGCCGTATCGTCGAGGTGTACGGTCCCGAATCGAGCGGGAAGACCACCCTCGCCCTGCATATCGTGGCCGAGGCCCAGCGCAACGGAGGGCTGGCCGCCTTCGTGGACGCCGAGCATGCCCTTGACCCCGTCTATGCGAAGGCGGTCGGCGTGGATATCGACGAGCTCCTGATCTCCCAGCCCGACACAGGCGAGCAGGCCCTGGAAATCGCCGATACGCTGATCCGCTCCGGCGCTCTCGATGTGTTGGTGATCGACTCGGTGGCCGCGCTGGTGCCCAGGGCCGAGATCGAGGGGGAGATGGGCGACACCCATGTGGGCCTCCAGGCCCGGCTGATGTCCCAGGCCCTGCGCAAGCTGACCGCCAACGTCAACCGATCGATGACCACCGCCGTCTTCATCAACCAGCTCCGCGAGAAGATCGGAGTGATGTTCGGCTCCCCGGAGGTCACGCCCGGTGGCCGGGCCCTGAAGTTCTATTCGAGCGTGCGCCTGGACATCCGTCGCATCGAAGCGATCAAGGACGGTAGGGAACAGATCGGCAACCGGACGCGGGTGAAGGTGGTCAAGAACAAGCTGGCGCCTCCTTTCCGCATGGCCGAGTTCGACATCATGTTCGGGCAGGGCATCTCCCGCGAGGGCAGCCTTCTCGACGTGGCGGTGACCGTCGGGATCGTCAGGAAGAGCGGCGCCTGGTACACGTTCGAGGGTGACCAGCTGGGACAAGGCCGCGAGAAGGCGAAGAGGTTCTTGCGTGAGAATCCCGACCTGGCGATGGTGCTCGAGGCGAAGGTCCTGGCAGCGGTCGGGATCACAGACCCCGAGGAAGCCGGGACGGAAGCTGTCGAAGTCGGGTCCGATTAGTGGTCTACGAAGTCCACGATCTTCGTTAGCCTTCCTGATCAGCACGGGCTCACTTCGGAACCCATGGTGAGCCCGTGCCGCGTAACTCCGAGTGCCCGGAAAGGGGCCAGTCGTGACCAACCGCCGTCGAGACCGATCAGGATCCGGGCCTCCTCGCCGTTCCTCACGTCCTAGCGGGCCCGGCCGGCAAGGGAGCAAGGGGAAACGCCGCGGTCCGGGACCAGGCGGGCGATCCGGGCGTCCGGGAAGCTCGTCCTCCCGGCGTAGGGGCGGGCCGGGTCCCAAGCGGGGATCAAAGCCGGTGCCGGGTCGAGGGTCCAAGTCCGGGCGGGCTTCTGCGCCCCGGTCGAAGGGTCCGAGATCCGCTCGCTCCGGATCAGGTTCCCGCTCCCGGAGCGAACGTAATCCGGCGGGGCGCCCCGGCCGGTCGGAGCGGGACACAGGCGGGCGGCGGCCGGATCGCAAGCCCCCCCACGCCGGAGTGGGCGTTCGTAACCTGCCGCGTTGGATGCGAGATGAGATCCACCGGGCCACCCGGAAGGATCGCCGGGATGCCGCTCTGCTGCTGCTATCGGAAGCGGTCGACTCCTACGGGAACGAGGCATTCCCGGCCGCACGCCGCAAGCTGATGGAGGCCAAGCAGCTCAGCCCGCGGTCATCCACGATCCGCGAGTTGCTCGGGCTCAGCTCCTACCGGTGCGAGGAGTGGGACGAGGCCCTGGCCGAGTTGCGCGCCTACCGGAGACTGACCGGGGACACCACCCACATGCCGGTCGAGATGGATTCTCTCCGCGCATTGGAGCGCGACCGCGATGTCGAAGTGACGTGGGGCCGCTTCGTGGAACTCGGCGGCAACCGTCCCACCGAGGCCGAGGCGAGGGTCGTCTACGCCTCGTACCTGCTCGACACGGGGAGGGCCGCCGAGGCGTGGACGATCACCGGACCGGATCGCCTTTCCAGAGATGCCCAACCGTACGAGAGGCGGTGCTGGTTCGTGGCTGCCCGGGCCGCCTTGGCGATGGGGGAGACGGACCCGGCCGCCCAGTTGACCGAGGCGATCCGCCGGGCGGATCCGGAGATGCCCGGACTAGAGGAGTTGATCCGGCAGGTGGAGGAAGCCAGGTCGGGACGGAGCTAGCCCGGATCACCTATCTGTACCGCTGATTTAGTTAGTCATACGTATTCCTGTCACACCCACCCCATACATTGCTCTACCTATCGCACTTCTCCCTGAGGCGAAGGAGCCAAACTCATGGTCAAGAGCAACAATCCAGCCAAGCCCGAGGACACGCAGCGGCACGACCGCAACGAGGTTGTCCTGAGAGGCGTGCTGACCACCGCACCGGAGCATCGGGTCTTCGGATCTGGGGCGTCACTGGCCCGCCTGCTGGTGACGATCCGCCTGTCCGCTCCGAGAACCAGGACCGACGTCATCCCGGTAACGGTCTGGGAACCCGATGCGGCGGTCATCGAGGCCGAGCGCGGCACTCCCGTCGACGTGGTCGGGCAGGTGCATCGACGCTTCTGGACCGACGCGGAGGGCCGGCACAGCCGGGTCGAGGTGGTAGCGACCGAGGTCGTGCTCGGCGAGATCAGGTCGACCGCCTGAGTCAGGCGCCTGCAACGCAGGCGGAGGGACCGCACACGCAACGGCCACCAGGGACAGCGGCGGTATCGATTGCGGGCTATGCACTCCGGAACGGGATAATGGAAATGTGCGGATTGCAGTTCGTCCCCGATGGATTGTCTTCTCGGTCCTGGTGGTCGTGGTGGCGGTCGCCTGCGTATTCCTGGGGTTCTGGCAGCTGAGCCGTCTGGAGGAGCGGCGGGCGTCCAACGCCGTCCTGATCGCCAGGTTGGCCCGCGAGCCGATCCCGCTCGAGGACCTGAGAGCCGGACTCCGGCCGGAGCAGGGGATAGAGGTCGACCCGGCCGACTACGAGCACACGAGAGTGACTGCCACGGGAAGGCTGACCGACCGGGGCCGGGTGCTGGTCCGTTCCCAGGTCGTCAGGGGGCAGGCCGGGGTGCACGGTGTCTATGCGATGGAGTTGGACGACGGGGCCGCCGTCCTGGTGAACGTCGGCTGGTTCCCCATCGGCTCCGAGATCGGCCCGATTGCGGATGCTTACGGCGAGTCGGGGCAGATCGAGTTGACCGGCCTGGTCCGGGCCGACCAGGAGAGACCCGCGCTGGGCCGGGCAGAGCCCCCCGGACTGCTCGACACCGTGGCCCGGATCGACATCGACCGGATACAGCAGCAGGTGGAGTCGACGCTGCTGCCGTTCTGGATACAGCTGGTCGAGCCGGACGATGCGGACCGCCTTCCCATCCCCGTCCCTCTACCCGAGGCCGGCGAAGGATCCCACCTGTCCTACGCCGTGCAGTGGTTCTCGTTCGGCGCCGTCGCCGTCATCGGCTACGTGGCCCTGATGCGTAGAGAGCTCAGGCCGGGCCGCCGGCGGAAGGCTCGGGCAGGGGATTAGCCAGGTCCTCGATGACGCTGACCGACGGCATCCGGACGAACACCTCCGGGTTGACGGAGATCTTGGTGGAGCGGTTTCCCCCGCCCACGATTATCTCGTCCAGCGACATGATCCGGGCGTCCACATAGACCGGAAGGTCATCCGGAAGCCCGAAGGGGGTCACCCCGCCGATCTCCATGCCGGTCAGGTCCATCGTCAACTCGGCCGGGGCGAAGGACAGCTTCCGGACCCCGAGGAGGCCACGGACGCGCCGGTTCACGTCGAGTCGGGTGGTGGCGGTTGCCAGGCAGACAGCGTTGTGCCCCAACGGACGCTTCGAAGCCACCACGATGGCGTTGGCCGATTGCTCCGGGGAGTAGCCGTACCGGGCGCAGAAGTCCGCCGTGTGGGTGAACGCCGGGTCGATGTCGATGACCGTGAAGTCGGCTCGGAGGGCCGCCAGGGTGTCCTGCACCCGATGAGCGATGTCGTTACTCATGATCCGGCTGCATGGTGGCAGGTGTGACGGCCCGAGCCAACCGTACCCCGTCCGAGACGTGCGATACTCAGACCCATGGCAATCGATCCGCTGCTGTTGGACATCCTGGTGTGCCCTCTCAGCAAGGCATCTCTCAAGGAGATAGACGGCGCTCTTGTCTCGACCGATCCGGAGACCAGGATGCGCTACCGGATCGAGGGCACCATTCCGGTCATGTTGGTGGAGGAGGGCGAACGGATGCCCGTGGACCAGTGGAAGGAAGCGATGGCGCGTGGCTGAGCAGCACAACGACACGGTATTCGGAATGATCCTGAGGGGAGAGATTCCTGCCGACATCGTCTACGAGGACGAGCTTGCCGTCGCCTTCCGAGACATAGCTCCCCAGGCGCCGGTCCATGTACTGGTCATCCCACGCCGGCACGTTCAAAGCCTCGCCCACGCCGCAGCGGACGATCAGGCTCTCGTCGGCCATCTCCTGAGCGTGTGCGCGGCCGTTGCGGAACAGGAGGGCGTGGCCGAGTCGGGCTACCGAGTGGTGACCAATATCGGCGAGGAAGGGGGACAGTCGGTCGATCATCTCCACTTCCACGTCCTGGGTGGCCGACGGCTGAGTTGGCCCCCCGGCTGACCCGGCGCCCGGCCGGTGGCCTCCTCATGGCGCTGGCGGTCCTCCTCACGCTGGCCGGGTCAGGCTGCTCGGCAGGGAGTGGGGATCGTGTTGTCGAGGTGGGCTTCTACGCCTTCTTCGAGCCGGTCAGCTCGTCGGCGGACGCCGATCCCGCCTCGCCCGACTTCAACGTTCACGTCGGCTACGAAGCCGACCTTCTGACCGCTGTCGAGGCGATCGAGGGTTATGGCCTCCGGTTCAACCGGACCGCCATCCCCCAATGGACCGACATCTGGCTGAGGGCGGCCGGCGCCGAGTTCGATCTTGCCGGCGGGGGCATCACCATCCTCGAGGCTCGCACCCGTGACAAGTCCGGCAAGGCGGTCGTGGCGTTCACCGACGGCCACATCGATTTCACCCAGTCACTCCTGGTTCGCGCCGAAGACGCCCGCCGTTTGCCCGATCACGAGGCGCTCCTACCCACGGATGTCGTGGGAGTCCTCCCCAATACGACCGGGGAGGCCAGGTTGCTCCAGCTTCTGGGGGTGGCCGACGAGGACGGAGGCCTGGCGGCCGGTACCCGCATCGAGACGCCATCCGGTTGGGTAACGGTCGAGACGGACCGTTACCTCGCCATCAGCGCCGCCCGTGCCTCACCGGAGTTGGCGGCCCGCAAGCGCCTCATCGCGGCCGATCCCGACCGGCCGCAGATTCTCTACCTGGGGGAAGAGCCCGGCGCGGAGGTCGGGGAGCCGGAGCTCCTGGCCGCATTGGCCGACGGCACGATCGACGCCATAGCCCGAGGTACCGTGGGCAACACGCTCGCGGCGGCCTCTTCGGATGATGCCTTCGTGGTGACCGCCCTCGACTCCCGCCCGGAACGAGGGGGATTCGTGGTCGACATAGGCGACACCCGGCTGTTGCAACAGATCAACGTGGCCATCGCCTGGCTGACCGACGGGGGTCGGATCGGACTGGCCGAGTGGCTGGCCGATCCTCTGGTCTTCCTCGAGCGGGCCGCCCGCTGGGATGATCGGTCCTGAGGACAGATCGTGAGCATTACCGAATGGGGGTTGAAACTGTCACACCCTCGCCATACATTGCCTATCGCCAAGCACCTGCGCCGGTCGAGAGCTCTCCCAATTGGCTCGACCGACCCGAGGGAACATTCAGCTTCTAGGAGCGAAGGGCCTTCATCCCGGCATCCAGCCGGGCATGGCCGACCACGCTCCAAAAAGGAAAGGTGGTGGTGGGGGAGGGCCCGGTGCGGAGCGCCGGTTTGGCGCGGCGATTTTCGCGTTCTCGGACCGGTCCGGCGCTGGCGCCAAGCGGTTGTGGCGTTGCTCATCCCGTCGCTGGTGGCTTGCGGGTTCGGATCCGACCAGACCGAGGAGGTGCCTTCCCCGGTCTGCGCGTCCGGGCAGATCGACGGTGAGGTGGTTCTGCTCAGCCGCGCCGGGCAGATGGCACCGCAGGTCATCGACCGGTTCGAGCGGCGCTACGCGGTGGACGTCAAGGAGCTGTTCTACGAGACCGACGACGAGATGCTCTCCCGCGTGACCGCAGGTGCCGACCCGTTCGATGTGGTGATTCTCAGCCAGGACCTGGCTGCGATTCTCTGGCGGGGAGGCCAGCTCCACGCTCTCGACCCGATTGCCTTGCCGGGTCGGGTGAACCTCGACACCCAGCTCATCCGACCGGATTCGGATACCGAGGGCTTCTACACGGTGCCGCTCGTCTGGGGCACGGTCGGGATCGGTTTGAATGTCAACGTGGTGCCCGACACCGCCGAAACCAACTGGGGGCTCATCTTCGATCTCTCCCAGGCTTGGATTTACGCGGGTCGGGTCTCACTCCTTGATGATCCCCGCCACGTCATGGCCGCCGCCATGTTCTACCTCGGATACTCGCCGAACTCGGCGAACCGGGACCAGGTGCGGGAAGCCGGCCGGGTGGTGGCGGAGGCGAAGGCCCACTTGAGGGGGTTCGATTCTGACGACTACGCAGCCAGGTTGGCCGATGGGGGGCTCGACCTTGCCCAAGGCCGGTCGGATGACTTCCTGGCGGCCCTTGCCCCCGACTCGGACGACTTCCTCTACGTCATACCCCAGGAAGGGGCCGCCATCTGGTTGGAGTCGATGGCCGTTCCCGTCACGTCCCAGCATCCGTGCAGCGCCCATTCCTTCATCGACTTCCTACTCGAGCCTCGGACGGGAGCGGTCGTGGCCGACCATATCGGGGAGGCCACCGCGAACACGGCGTCGCTCTCGTACCTGATGCCCGAGACCGCCGCCAACCGGACGCTCTATCCGACGCTCCAGGCCCGGGAGCGGCTGGTGCTCCTCGAATACACGGAGGAACTGGACCTCCTGTACGCGGAGGAGTTCGCGCTGGTGGTGGAGTAGGAGGATGCCGCGAGACGCGGTGAAGGGCCGGTCCGGCGGCGGGAGGCTTGTAGTCTGAACCGATGGCCAACACCGTTCCCAAGCTCCGACCGGTTCTTAAGAAGCGGGTCCCCAATCTTCGGGTCGAGAGGCGGCTCTGGGAGGTGGGACACGAGGTGGTCGTGGGTGTGGACGAGGTCGGAAGGGGTGCCTGGGCGGGTCCCTTGACGGTTGGAGCAGCCGTGATCCCGAAGGACCGGCGCATCTACAAGCTACGCGACTCCAAGATGCTCACCGAAACCGAGCGGGAGGCCTTGTTCGATCGCGTGGCCGGCTGGTGTGTCCGGTGGTCGACCGGCCACGCCGACCACCAGGAGTGTGATCGGCTGGGCATGTCGGAAGCCCAACGCCTGGCCGCCCGCCGCGCGCTCGACGGGTTGGGTCTGACCCCCGACCGCATCCTGGTCGACGGTCGCTGGGACTTCGTGGGTGGGGCGAGAACCATCAGGCTGGTCCGGGGGGATGCGACCTCCCTTTCCATATCGGCCGCCTCGATCCTCGCCAAGGTGACGCGGGACCGGATGATGCGCAGCCTCGCGGCCCACTATCCGAACTACGGCTTCGAGAGCAACAAGGGCTACCCATGCCCGACCCACAAGGCCGCCCTGCAGGCATGGGGTCCGTCCGCCATCCACCGCCGGAGCTGGGTGTTCATGGACCACATGCCCTGGACAGGGATCCCACGTTACGTCAGACCGGACCCCCAAGGCGTGCTTTTCGACGCCGGCTGACACACCTTGTCCCTCAGGTAGAAGGTCGTAGCAGGCGGCGGAAGCCGGACCTTTATCGAGAACCTCAGCCTGGCAGGAAACCGGCGATGGCGTCTATCACCTGGTCGGGTTGCTCGACCATCATGATATGGCCCGCGCCTTCGATGGTGACTTCCTGTAGGACGACCAATCGTTCCCGGAGAGGCGCCGCCGCCCGGGACGGCGTCATGATGTCCAGCGAGCCGCGGATGAGAAGGGCCGGGCACCGGACACGGTCAGCGGCCTCGGCGCCGCGGGCGTAGTCATTGCAGGCGCGGAGGTCCGAAGCCAGGACCCCGGCGGGTGCCCGCTCCCACAGCCGGATGGTGCCGCCCATCATCCACAAGCCGGGCGTCTGGTGGCCGCCTAGGTGGAAGGGTTTGCCGTGACCCCAGGAGGACAACAACTCGTATGCCAGGTGCTGTCCCTGCTCGGAGGCGGCCAGCAGACCGGGATGAACCCGGATGGCAGCTGCGCCGCCGCACATGGTGAGCGTGGAAACTCGATGGGGATGGCGCGCCGCCGCTTCGAGGGCGATCAGCGCGCCCATCGAATGACCCACCAGGTGGGCCTCGCCGAATCCCGCGGCATCCACCAACTCCGCCGCCCAGTCGGCATAGTCCTCGATGGCGCCGAGCGCCGGGCCGTCAGAGGAGCCGTGACCGGGAAGGTCCACTGCCAGGACCGAGAAGCCGTGGTGCGCGAAATAGCGAGTCTGGAGCTGCCAGGTGGTCTTGTCCAGTGCCGCTCCGTGGATGAACACGAGGAGCGGCGACTCCCGGTCGAGGTCCCGACCGCCGGTGGTGGCGGAGACTCTGGAGCCCCGGACGGCCAGTTCCACGCCGACCTACCGCTGGGAGGCTCGCAGGGCGGCAGCCAGGTCGTCCAAGAGGTCGTCCGGATCCTCCAGGCCCACCGAGAGCCGGATCAGGTCCTCTCCGACCCCGGCCGTGGCCAACTGGTCGGCACTCATGGTCGAATGGGTGGTCGATGCCGGGTGGATCACCAGTGACTTGGCATCTCCGACGTTCGCCAGGTGCGAGAAGATGCGGAGGCGCTCGATGAACCGTCGGCCGGCCTCCCGCCCACCCTTGATGCCGAAGGCCAGAATGGCGCCGCACCCGTCAGGCATCAACCGGGCCGCCCGAGCGTGGTCGGGGTGCTCGGGCAGGTCGGGGTGGGTGATCCAGGCCACCTCGTCCCGTCCGGTGAGGAAGTCCAGCACCACACGGGTGTTGGCGACGTGTCTCTGCATCCGGATAGTCAGGGTCTCCATGCCCTGGAGGATGTAGAAGGCGTTCTGCGGGGCCAGGGGCGCGCCGAAGTCCCGCAGGCCTTCCACCCGCCCGCGGATGATGAAGGCCTGCGTTCCGAACTCCTCGGTGAACCGGAGGCCGTGGTAGCTGGGATAGGGCTCCGTGAGGGTCGGGAACTTGCCCGAGGCCTCCCAGTCGAACCGTCCGCTGTCGACCAGCGCTCCGCCCACGGCCAGCCCGTGCCCACCGATGAACTTGGTCACGGAGTGATAGGAAATGTCGACGCCCCACTCGAAGGGACGGAACAGGTAGGGAGTGGCAAACGTGTTGTCGAGCATGAAGGGCACCCGGGCCTCGTGCGCGATGGCTGCCACTGCCTCCACATCCATGATCTCCAGGCCCGGGTTGCCCAGCGTCTCGCCGTACACCAGCCGGGTCTCGGGGCGTATCGCGTCCCGGAATCCGTCGGTGTCCCGCGGATCCACGAACGTGGTCCGGATCCCGAAGCGGGGGAGGGTGGTGGCCAGCAGGTTGTTGGATCCTCCGTACAGGGATGAGGAGGAGGCGATGTGGTCGCCGGCGCCCATGAGGGTGGCGATGGCCAGGAACAGAGCGGACATGCCCGAGGCGGTGGCAATCGCCCCGACCCCACCCTCGAGCGCCGCCAGCCTCTCCTCCAGGGCGGCCACGGTCGGGTTCGAGATCCGGCTGTAGATGTGGCCCTGCCGTTCCAGATTGAACAGGCCGGCCGCATGCTCTACATCGCGGAACACGTAGGAGGTGGTTTGATAAATTGGGATGGCGCGGGCGCCATGGTCGGAATCGGGATGATGCCCGGCGTGCACGCTCAGCGTGTCGAAGTTCAATAGTTTGGGATCAACCACCGGCTCTCCTATCCGGGGAACAGAGCCTAACGCTGCCGGCCCGCCGGTCGGAAGGTGGGCAGGGTGGTCTCGGGCAGGAGGTGTCAGGAGCCGCATGGACGAAGTATCGATCAGCTATAGCGGCGATTTCCAGGCCACGATCACCATCGAGCGGCCTGACACCCTGAACTCCCTGGCGGTGTCCACGCTGACCGAACTGGCCAGGGCGGCGGCGGAGGTGTCGGCCCGGGGGGACTCGCTCAAGGTGGTGCTGCTGCGGGGTAGGGGCCGGGCGTTCTCTTCGGGACTCGACCTGCGCATGCTGGAGCCGGACTGCGGATTCCCGGTCCGGGCGATCGTCCACGGCGGCCAGACCGTCATGGACGCGTTCGACGCCATCCCTGCGGTCACCGTGGCCGTCCTGAGGGGGGCGGTCGTGGGGGGTGGCGTGGTGCTGGCGTCGGCTTGCGATCTGCGGGTCGCCGCCGAGGACACCTACTTCGCCCTTCCGGAGGTCGACCTGGGAGTCCCGGTTCGCTGGGGCGGTGCTGCCCGGTTGGTTCGCGAGCTGGGGCCCTCCCTGGCCCGGGAATTGGCGATGACCTGCCGTCCCTTCACCGCTCAGGAGGCCAAGGCAGCCGGATTCCTGACCAGGGTGGTCCCTCCCGGAGAACTCGACGAAGCAGTCCGGGAGCTGGTGGAGACCTTGTGCGACAAGCCGGTTCAACCACTCCAGGCCGTGAAGCGGAGCATCGCCGAAGCGGTAGAGATCATGACGCCCTCCCGCTCCGGGTTCTGAGCCGCGTCGTGGACACCGCACCCGCTGGTCAGGTCCGGATCAAAGGTCGGCGGCACCGATGTCGAACAGGATCTCGTCCCCACCGGTAGCGGCGCCGTGAAGGGCCGTGCTGAGCGGTAGCAGTTGTTCGACATAGAAGCGGCAGGTGGCCTGCTTCCGGCGGTCTCCCGCGGCGACTGCGGCCGCGCCGGCCTCCGCCATCAACGCTCCCGCCGCCACACCCCCGAACATGAGGCAGTAGGGGCTGGCGCCGGCCAGCACCCGGTTGGGCCGGTCGCTCTCGGCGAGCAGCCGGCCGGTGGCATCCTCGAGTCCGGAGAGAGCCGCGGCGAGGCTGTCCGCCGCGCCATCCCACCCGACTTCGCGCAGGGAGGTCACGGAAGGCCACAACGACCGGATGTACGACCCGACGAGCCGGCCGCCGTCGATGGGTAGTTTGCGCGTCACCAGGTCGATGGCCTGGATGCCGTTGGTTCCCTCGTAGATCGGGGTGATGCGGGCGTCCCGCCAGTGCTGGGCGGCGCCGGTCTCCTCGATGTAGCCCATACCCCCGTGTACCTGGATCCCGATCGAGGCCACCTCCACACCGATCTCGGTGCACCACGACTTGACGATGGGGGTGAGGAGAGCCAGGCACTCGGCGTGGCGGCGGCGCTGATCCTCGTCCGGCGCGGCATGGGCCAGGTCCTGGTGCATGGCCGCTCGGTAGATCAGGGATCGCATGGCCTCCGTGTAGGACCGCATGGTCATCAGCATGCGGCGCACGTCAGGGTGGTCGATGATCGGCGACATCGGCTCGGTGGCGCCTACCGCACGTCCTTGCCGCCGCTCTCTGGCGTAGGCGGCCGCCTGCTGGTAGGCCCGCTCCGCCACGGCCATGCCTTGGATGCCCACCGATACCCGGGCGGTGTTCATCATCGTGAACATGTTCCGCATGCCTTCATCGGGGCCTCCCAGGAGGTAGCCGACCGCGCCGCCCCGGTCCTCGCCGTAGACCATCACACAGGTAGGGGTGGCCTTGATGCCCAGCTTGTGCTCCAGAGACACCACTTTGACATCGTTGCGCTCGCCCGGTTCGCCGCTCGCGTCCGGCAGCAACTTGGGCACGATGAACATGGAGACGCCCTTGGTGCCGGGCGGGGACCCGGCGATGCGGGCGAGTACCAGATGGATGACGTTGCTCGCCATGTCGTGGTCGCCGTAGGTGATGAAGATCTTGGTGCCGGCCAATCGGTACGTGCCGTCCCCGGCAGGATGGGCCCTGGTGTCCAGGGCGCCCACATCGGATCCGGCATGAGGCTCGGTGAGGTTCATCGTCGCCGACCACTCGCCGGTGATCAGCTTGGGCAGGTATAGGTCTCTCTGCTCATCGGTCCCGTGGGCGGCGAGAGCGGTGATGGCGCTGGAGGTCAGCAGCGGACCGGTGCTGAACGACAGGCATGCAGAGGTGAAGAGCTCCTCGACGGCCACTCCCAGGATGCGGGGCATGTCGGCGCCACCCCACCGGGCCGGTGCGCCGATCGTTCCCCATCCGGCGTTGACGTAGGCCTTGTAGGCTTCCTGGAAACCAGGTGGGGTGACCACCTGGCCGTCCTCGATCGTAGACCCCTCCATGTCCCCAATCCGGTTGAGGGGCGCCACCAGGTCTTGGACGAAGCGGGCGCACTCTTCGAGCAGCGAGCCCACCACGTCCGGCTCGGCGTGCCGGAAGGGTTCGAGGCCGAGGACGTGATCGAGGCCGGCGATGTGTTCGAGGGCGAAGCGGACATCTCGGAGCGGGGCCACGTAGCCGGACATGGACCGCGATTCTAGGTCCGCACGAGCGGCTTTCGTCCGGTGTCCATCGGCCGAGGAGAGCGCGGGATCCGGTTCGAAGGCACCAGAATTTTTTCGCGTTCCGGCAAGAGGGGGTTGAATCCGTCCCACCTCCGCCGTACGTTGCCCACTGCCAAGCACTGACAACCGGTACATGAACTACGCCATTGGCTTTGCCGGTCCGAGGGAACATACGAGCTTCATGGAGCGAAGGCCGATTCCCGGCAATCACCCGGGTTTGGTCGACCACGCTCCAAGCAGCAACGGCGGTGGTGGCGGGGGAGGGCCCGGTGCGGAGCACCGGTTTTTCGCGTTCTCGGTTTATGGGCCGTTGCTGGTGAGGTGGCCGGGTTAAAGCCGCTCCAGCCCTTGGGCAAGGTCCTCGATCAGGTCCTCTACGTCCTCGAGGCCGACGGAGATGCGCACCAGCCCGTCGGTTATGCCGACCCGGCGACGCTCCGCCTTCTCCACATCTGCGTGCGTCATGGTGACCGGATGGGTGATCAGCGACTCCACCGACCCCAGGTTCTCGGCCAGGGTCCACACCCGGACCGATCCCATCAACGACTTGGCGGCCTCCACGCCGCCCTCGACCTCGAACCATCCCATGGCGCCGTACCCGGATGCTTGCTCGGTGGCCAGTTCGTGCTGGGGGAACGAGGCGAGCCCCGGGTAGGAGACGTAGGTCACCTTGGGGTGGCCCTCCAGGAACTCGGCTACGGCCATGGCATTGGCCGACTGGCGGTCCATGCGCTCGCTGAGGGTCTTGCTCCCTTGGAGCGTCAGCCAGGCCACCATGGGCGACATGATGAGGCCGGCGGCGTTCTGCACGAAAGCCACCGACTCCAGCAGAGCCTCCGTCCGGCACACCACCGCTCCGCCCACGGTGGCGTTGTGACCGTCGAAGTACTTGGTCGTGGAGTGCACCACCAGGTCGGCGCCGAGTTCGAGCGGGCGCTGGAAATAGGGGGTCAGGAAGGTGTTGTCCACCGCGTGGGGAATACCCATCGAGGCGGCGATCTCGGAGACCCCGGCGATATCCGTGTACTTGAGGGTCGGGTTGGCGGGTGTCTCGGTGAAGACGAGCCTGGTCCGCTCGTTGACCGCGGCCCTCACCGCATCGAGATCGGATGTGTCGGCGAAGGTGAAGTCCACCCCGAATCGGGCGAACACCTTGGTGGCGAGGCGGTAGGTGCCCCCGTAGGCGACATCGCTGACCACGGCGTGATCCCCGGCGTTGAGGAGCGCCATGAAGACGGCGTTGGTGGCGGCCATACCGGTCGAGAACGCCGCTGCGCCGATCCCGCCCTCCAGCTTGGCGATTCGCGCCTGAAGGGCCGTGACGGTGGGGTTGGCTGAGCGGGAGTACGAGTAGCCCGTGGCCATGTAGTCGTCCACGGACGGTTGCACGAAGGTGGTCGACTGGTGGATGGGCGTGAGGATGGCGCCACTGGACGGGTCAGGCGTCACGCCGGCATGTATCTGGTCTGTTCTGAACCCCATCGGCCTCCTAGGACGGTTGACAGGTTACCCCGACGTGCGGGATAGCCCGGCCGCGGGCGGGTACCATCGCCCATCCGGGATGATCAACAGGGCACACACGATCACGACCACCGAGATGCATACCGGCGGGGAGCCGGTCCGGATCGTGGAGTCCGGGTACCCGCCCATCCCTGGGGCCACCATCCTGGACAAGCGCCGCTACGTCCGTGCGGAACTCGATCACCTGCGCACGGCTCTCATGCACGAACCGCGTGGCCACTTCGACATGTACGGGGTGATTCCGGTGGAGCCCGACCTTCCTGATGCCGACCTCGCGGTGCTGTTCATGCACAACGCGGGTTACTCCACCATGTGCGGGCATGCCGTCATAGCGCTGGGAAGGTATGCGGTGGACAGGGGACTGGTTCCGAAGGTGGCGCCCGAGACCAGGATGGTGATCCAGTGCCCCTGCGGGCCGGTGGCGGTCCGCGTCGAGGTGGACGGGGCCAATGCCGGAGCGGTCGGTTTCGAGAGTGTGCCCGCGTTCGCCCACTCCCTCGATCTTAAAGTAGATGTAGAAGGTTATGGTGCGGTGTTGTGCGACGTCGCGTACGGGGGCGCCTTCTACGCCGTGGCCGACGCCGGCCGGTTCGGGCTGGAGGTGCCGGGGTCCCCGGTCTCGGAACTGGTCAGGGCCGCCGACGCACTGTCCGGAGCGGTGCGGGAAAGTGTCGAACTCGCCCATCCCGATGCCGGCGACCTGGGTTTTCTCTACGGTTCTGTCCTGACCGACGGACGGGATCGTGGACCTGTCTCGGCCAACGTCTGCGTCTTCGCCGATTCTCAGGTGGATCGGAGCCCGACCGGGTCCGGAGTGACTGCCCGGATGGCCCTCGGCCACGCTCGCGGGCAGGTACGTCCCGGGGAGGAGCGTGTTTTCGAGAGCGTCACCGGAGCGACCATGACCGGCCGTGTGGTGGCGGAGGGCATGGTCGGCGACCTGCCGGCGGTCACGGTGGAGGTAAGCGGAAGGGCCTTCTATACGGGCGCGGCGTCGTTCGTCTTGGAGCCGGACGACCCCTTCCGGCACGGCTTCCTGGTTCGGTAGCGGTCGGTCCCAGACCCGGCCTAGACCCGGGTGAGTTCGGCTTCGAGATGAACTTGAAGGGGTTGGCCGACCGCGGCCATCCACACCCGGTACCGCATGGTGTCTCCCACCACCCTGATGCGACGCTCCACCCGGGACACCTCGACCGCGGTCGAGCTCAGCCTGACGTCCTTGGACCGGAAGTGCACCTGGCGGCCATCGATCTCCCCGGTGTGGACCTCGACGATCCCGGTCGGTTGGGCGACTACCAACTCGGCGCCGTCCGGACCCCCGGGCCGGATATAGCCCGACTCGGAGTGGAGCGGTTCGCCTGCTGCTCCGGCTCGCCTGGTCCTTTGCCGGTAGGCGATGAACGGCTTGCCGGGCCCCGGGGTGTATACGGCCTCCTCGAGGTACTCGAAGGGTTCGATGGTGGGGTACCGGCCGTTGCCTCCACCTCGCCATGTCCCGACCAGGAAGGCCAGCGAGTCCAGGTCGGGATGCGCTCGGCTCACCGAGGCGCGGGTACCCGGCAGGACACTCCGGTTCCCTTCAGGCCGCAGTAGCCGTTGGGAATCTTCGCCAGGTACTGCTGGTGGTAGTCCTCGGCGTGGTAGAAGGGGGGCGCCGACCGGATCTCGGTGGTTACCGGCCCGAAGCCCCGATCGGCCAGGTCCCGCTCGTAGGCCTCCTTGGTCTGGGAGGCCAGCTCGCGCTGGGCGTCGGATGTCCAGTAGATCGCCGACCGGTACTGCGTGCCCCGATCGTTTCCCTGGCGCATGCCCTGAGTCGGGTCGTGTTCCTCCCAGAACCGCTTCAACAGCTCTCCGTACGAGACGGCCTGCGGATCGAACACCACTATCACCGCTTCGGTGTGGCCCGTGTATCCGCTGCAGACCTCCCGGTAGGTCGGATTCGGGGTGAACCCACCCTGGTAACCGGCGGCGGTCGTGAACACCCCGGGAATCTGCCAGTAGATGCGTTCGACCCCCCAGAAGCACCCCATGCCGAAGTAGGCGATCTCCATGCCGTCCGGAAACGGCGGAACGATGGTTCGACCGTGCACGAAATGGGGGCGTGGCTCGAGGACCGGGGCATCCCGGCCCGGCAGAGCCGACTCCGCCGAGGTCATCAGGTTCTTGGAAGTCCGGAACATCAACCCCACCCTCGTCGCATACCGGAATCCTACCTGCGGGCCGTTGCTAGCCTGCACGCCCGGAGCCCTCATCGGGCACCTGCTGATCCAGACCCTCCTGCCACGTGGTCCGGGATCGGAATCGACTTGGAGGTGTGCACGGTGCGCGTCGGGGTGAATATATTCCTTACCGACTACTCGATCCAGCCCGTTCAGATGGGGGAGGAGTTGGAGGCTCGGGGGTACGAGTCGCTGTGGGTTGCGGAGCACAGCCATATCCCGACCAGCCGGGCCACCCCCTGGGGCGGGCGGAAGAATGCTCCGCCGTTGCCTGAGGAGTACTGGCACACCCATGACTCGTTCGTGGCGCTGGCTGCGATCGCTGCTACCACCGATCGGCTGAAGATCGGCACCGGCATCGCCCTGGTGGCGCAACGGGATCCGATCTGGCTGGCCAAGGAGGTGGCGTCGCTGGACATCATCTCCGAAGGACGCTTCGAGTTCGGGATCGGATTCGGCTGGAACCGCGAGGAGATGGCTAGCCACGCCATCGATGCTCGTACTAGGCACAGGCTGGTCCGGGAGAAGGTCGCGCTGATGAAGGCTCTGTGGACCCAGGACCGGGTCTCCTACCACGGAGAGATGATCAGCCTGGAGGAGAGTTGGGCGTGGCCCAAGCCCTACCAGAAGCCGCATCCCCCTATCGTCATGGGAAGCGGAGGTGGCCCCATGGCGCTGGCTGCGGTGGCCGAGTACTGCGACGGCTGGATGCCTGTGCACCCGCAGAACCTGGCCGGGGACATCGCCACGTTGCACGGGCTGCTGGAGAAGGCCGGGAGGGATCCGTCGGAAGTGGAGATCGGCGTCTACGGCTCGCAGCCGGACCCTGAGCTATGGAAGGGGTACGAAGCCTTGGGGGTGTCCCGGGTGACCATCTTCCTGCCCCCCGCGCCCGCTGACATCGTCGTGCCGCTCCTCGACCAGCATCGTCATCTGATCGACAACTAGCCCCGCTCCAACCGGCCGCAGGTCGGCTGCGCCTGGTTCCGGCCCGGAGCGGCGGTAATTGAGGGAAGAGCCATCGGTTTCGGGAGCTTGCTCGGTGAGCTTGGGGGGTTCCATCGGGAGAGCTACGGTCCCATGGCCAATAGGCTGCCGCCGGGGTGAGTACGATGTCGCGACTGCAAGCGAGCAGGGTGAGGATGCGTAGGTGAGTTACCAGGGTTACGTGCGGGTCATCGGCGAGGGTGGGAACATCCTGGATGTGGCCGAGGCGTCGCTGGGTCCCATCGACCATCCGGGCCACCGCTGGGGTGGCATCATGACCGTGTGGAGTGGGGGAGCGCTCGACGGCAAGACCATGATGGTCGATCTGGAGGTACCCGGTTCCTTCCGGGCGTCCGCGCTGATACTCCCGGGCCCGGTGTCGGGCAAGCAGCGCCAGTTGTCGGTGCTGGGTAGCGGGGACTCGCCCTTCGCCAGCTGAGCCTGGTCGACTTAGGGCAGGATCCAGGCCTCCGAGCCGTCGCCCGAAGCCGCCGCGGCCAGGTTGCGGACGCTGTTGATCACTGCTCCGAGAAGGGCGAGGACGAGGGCGGCGTTGATGACCAGGACCGGGAGGATCGGCAACGTACTCGTCAGGTTGGGAACCACGGTGGCGGCCGTGTAGAGGATGACCAGCGTGGACCAGGTCATGATCGCGGAGACGATGAAGAAGACCGGTTTGGAGGCTCCCTCGGATCCACCGATCCCCTTGTAGATCAGCGGCGCCAGCACCGACAGTATGCCGAAGCCGGCCAGCGTGTTGGCCTGCGCCCCCAGCCCGAACAGCACCAGCACCAGGGCCAGCACGACCGCGATGCTTGAAGACCAGCTTCCGGAGAAGGACCACTTCAGCGGGCCGACAGTGCCCGACCATCCGTCCCGGGAATCACGGACGGCGGCATAGGCGATCAGGAGTGCCACCAAGCCGATGGCGATGATCATCGATTGCGGGTTCATGTGCGCCTCCCGTTCACTCTGGCCGGCCCGCCAGGAAGGATGTTCATCTATCTCCGGCCGCGGGCCTGGTGTTATGTCCCTTGGGAATAGGACTCTATGTTAAGC
Organism: bacterium; assembly: GCA_028820935.1. Classification (NCBI taxonomy): domain Bacteria; species bacterium. The sequence continues at coordinate 136,049 of JAPPHZ010000030.1, forward strand.
CCGGGCGTTTCTCCACCAGTGGTCTGTCTGTGAAACAACGTGGTGTGTTCTGGCGGTCATCGGCGTCCCGTCGCTGCGTTCCGCTTCCTCAACGTACCGCTGCGGGTACGCCTTCGTCAGCGGGCCTTGCGAGGAACACCGCTGCCGACGCCATACCACACCGCCATTCCACAGACAGACCACTAGATTCTGCTGCGGGCCGGCCGTGGAGCGATCGGAGGCGCAGGTTGAGACTTGCCGAGGTGGTTGCTACGTCGCGGAAGATCGCGGGCACGAGGGCGCGCCGCGCCAAGGTGGCGGGACTGGCCGATCTCCTGGCCCGGGCGGAGCCGGACGAGATACGGATCCTGGTCGGTTTCCTCTCCGGCAGGCCGCGGCAGGGACGGGTGGGCGTAGGCCCGGCCGCGCTGTGGACTTCGAAGGTCGATCCCGCGCCGGAACCGATCCTCGACATCGTGGAGGTCGATCAGGTGATCGGCGCTATCCCGCGGATCAGGGGCTCCGGTTCCCAGGCTCGCCGTACCGACCTGCTCGAGTCCCTGCTCGGTAGGGCCACCTCCGACGAGCAGGACTACCTGAGGCGGCTGCTGACCGGAGAGCTCCGGCACGGCGCGCTCGAGGGCCTGATGATGGACGCGGTGGCGGTGGCGTCGGGCATCGATGCGGCGGTGGTGAGGCGGGCCGCCATGCTCGGAGGTGACCTCGGATCGATCGCCGTTCCGGCCCTCACGGAGGGAGAGGAGGCTCTGCGGACCATGCGCATCGTTCCGTTGCGGCCGGTCCGGCCCATGCTCGCCTCGACCTCCGGATCGGCCGCGGATGCGATGGAATCGTCCGGCCGGGCGTCGGTGGAGTGGAAGCTCGACGGCGTCCGCATCCAGGCGCACCGGGCCGGTTCGCAGGTGGCCGTCTTCAGCCGGCGGCTCAACGACGTCACCGATCGGCTGCCGCTGGTGGCCGAGGTGGTGTCCGGCCTTCCCGTCTCGAGCGTGGTGCTCGACGGTGAGGTACTGGCCCATGATGTCGAGGGCCGGCCGGAGCGTTTCGAGCAGATCATGAGCCACTTCGGCACCCATGAGGAAGGCGACAGGAAGCCGCTGTACCCGTACTTCTTCGACATCCTGCATCTCGACGGCGAGGACCTGATCGACCTCCCCCTCGGCCGGCGCATCGCCGTGCTCGACGGCTTGGTCCCTCCCGGGTGCCTGGTTCCCAGGCTGGTCACCGACCGGGTCGCGGAAGCCGAGGCCGCCTTGTCGGAGGCCCGCCGGAGCCGCCACGAGGGGATCATGGTCAAGGCGATCGGCTCGACCTACCGGGCGGGCCGGAGGGGATCGGCCTGGCTCAAGGTCAAGCCGGCCTATCACCTGGACCTGGTGGTGCTGGCCGCCGAATGGGGCCATGGTCGCCGGACCGGGCGGCTCTCCAACCTTCACCTGGGCGCCCGGGACGCCGAGAGCGACGGGTTCGTGATGGTAGGCAAGACCTTCAAGGGCCTGACCGATGCGATGCTGGCCTGGCAGACCGAGCGGTTTCTCGAGATCGCGGTCCGCCGGGAACGCCATGTCGTGTTCGTCCAGCCTGAGGTGGTGGTGGAGGTGGCTTTCGACGGGGTCCAGTCGAGCCCGGTGTATCCGGGCGGCGTAGCCCTCCGTTTCGCCCGAGTCAAGCAGTACCGGCCCGACAAGCCGCCCGAGCAGGCCGACACCATTCAGCAAATCCAGCGGATATTCGAGGAACGCGGAAGGCGGAGCTAACGATGGATGCCGTAGGGGTCCGTATCGGCGGGCTCGGCCATCGAGATCAGCAGGGCGCTCACCAGGACCACCTGGGCCAGTAGCGCGGCGCATCCGGCCAGGATCAGCCCGAGCGTGGCGGGGATGCGCACCAGTACGGGTATGACGGCTCCCACTACCCAGGCGAGCTGGAAGAGGGTCTCCGAGTAGGTGAAGGTCCGGCCCCGTTCCTCGGGTCTGACGCTGGCATGGAGCAGCCCGTCGTACCCGAACTTGGCCGTTCCCCAGGCGAGCCCGGCGAAGAACGCCACGGCCGCCGCCGACCACACGCCGAATACGTGGGCGCTGATGAACGCCGCGGCCGCCTCCAGGGCCAGGGCCGCCACCACCATGGGTTCCTCGCGAAGGCGCCGAGCCAGGAACTGCGCCAGCAGCGATGCCACGCCGAATCCGGCGCCGGCGGCGAGTAGCAGGCTGCCGAATCCCACTATCCCCGCCTCGTTGTCCCGGAACACGAAGGCCACCAGGAGGAGGAGGTAGCCGTTCAGTAGGCGGACGATGGCGGTGGCTATGCGGGCGTGGCGGACCGCCCGCCGGGAGGCGGGGGAGCGGGCGGCATGGACCGCTGCCGCGCCCGGTTCCCGGGCGGCCGGGCGGAGGTCTACCCGCAGACCCAGAGCGGTCACGCCCGACCAGGCGAAGAGGCAGGCTGCCAGCACCAGGGCCGCCTCGTTGCCCAACAGATTGATGGCGCCCAACCCGATCGGGAGGACGGCGCCGCCGGCGAGGATTCCGAGCCGGGCAAGGCGGGCGTTGGCCTCCACCAGATCGGCCGGGTCGGGTAGCGCGGTGGGCAGGATCGAGCTGCGGCTGATCCCGTAGATCCGGGACAACACCAGGATCCCGAACACCATCGACAGCATCACGAGGTCGGTTTCCGCTCGCATCATGGCGACCACCAGCACCACCCGCCCCAACGATCCGAAGGCCAGGCCGGCCCGGTGGCTGCGAGGTAAACGGTGGACCAGCGAGCCGAGGAGGGGTCCGATCACGGCGAATGGGGCCAGGGTGAGGAGCAGGAACGCGACCACGTTGCCGCGAGCCTCGGTGGTGGGGACCGAGAAGAACAGCGTGTCGGCGAGGGCCAGGGCTACGAGGGCGTCTCCGGTCACGTTGGTGGCGTGGGAGATGGCCAGCCGCCGGAAGGCCCAGCCGTGTCGTGAGAACTGCCCCTCGATCTTGCGGCCCACGGCCCGGGTGGCGCGGGAGATCTTCGAGGGCGACCGGGGCGGCGGATGGCGGGTGCTCATACCATTAACGTAGCGAGCGCGGGCGGATCGTCCCCGCCCCGTGCAGGCTCAGGAGTCGACAATCTGGAACGAGAATATGAACTTAAACCAGTTGCAGAAGGTTAAGGAAGAGAGAGGGTTCATCGCCGCGCTGGACCAGAGCGGGGGTAGCTCGCCCAAGGCGCTGGCGAGGTACGGGGTACCGGAGGACGCCTACTCGACCACCGACGAGATGTTCGATCTGATCCACGACATGCGAACCCGGGTCATCACCAGCCCCGGTTTCGAGGGGAGCCGGGTCTTCGGTGCCATCCTGTTCGCCGACACGATGCGCCGCCGGATCGACGGTGTTCCCACGGCCCGCTACCTGTGGCGGGAGAGGGGCGTGGTGCCCTTCCTGAAGGTGGACGAGGGTTTGGAAGGGGAGCGGCACGGCGTCCAGCTCATGAAGCCGATGACCGGCCTGGACGACCTGCTGGACGAAGGTCAGGAGAACGCAGTCTTCGGCACCAAGATGCGCTCGGTCATCAAGCTCGCGGATAGGGAAGGCATCGAGGCCAACGTGGAGCAGCAGTTCGAGGTGGGGGAGCGGATTCTGGAGGCCGGAATGATCCCGATCCTTGAGCCCGAGGTGGACATCGACAGCCCGGAGAAGGCCGAAGCCGAGGACCTGCTGCTCGAGGCCATCGTGGCCCGGCTGGGCAGGCTGGGGAACTCGGGCGTGATGCTCAAGCTGACCCTCCCGAGCCAGGACGATCTGTACCTGGGTCTGGTCGAGCATCCCAACGTGGTCCGGGTGGCGGCCCTTTCCGGGGGCTACGCCCACGTGGAGGCGTGCGAGCGCCTGGCGCGGCAGCGCGGCATGGTGGCGAGCTTCAGCCGGGCCCTCCTGGAGGGCTTGATGGTGGACCAGTCGCAGGAGGAGTTCGATGCGGTACTGGGCCGGCTGGTGCACAACGTGTTCGAAGCTTCGGCTACGTGACCCTATGGACTCCAGCTAGATGCGCGGGACATGAAGCCGCTGGCCGGCGTACGCGTCGTGGAGTTGGCCAACTGGATCGCCGCGCCCGCCGCAGGTGCGGTCCTGGCCGATCTGGGCGCCGATGTCATCAAGGTGGAGCCCCCGACCGGTGATCCGGTACGCGGCTTTCTCCGTTCTCCCGAGGTCGGCGGTTCTGCCGCCGAGGTGGATTATCCGTTCACGGTGAGCAATCGGGGCAAGCGGTCCGTGACGCTGGCGGTCAACACCGAGGCGGGCCGGGAGGCGTTGCTGGAGCTAGCAGGGTTCGCCGACGTGTTCCTTACCAACATGCTCAACTTCCGGCTGGTGAGGTACGGCCTGGAACCGTCTGATCTACTGGCGGTCAACCCGAGGTTGGTGGTGGCTCGGGTGAGCGGGTACGGGAGCCGGGGTCCCGAGGCGCACCGGCCCGGCTTCGACATGACCGCCTTCTTCGCCCGCGGCGGCATGATCGACGCCATGACGCCGCCCGACGGGGACGCTCCCAAGCCGCCTACGGGACCGGGTGACCACGCCACAGCCATGGCGATGGTGGCGGCGATACTGCTGGGTCTCCGGACCGCCGAGCGGACCGGCCGCGGCCAGGTGGTCGACACCAGCCTCCTTTCAATGGGGATCTGGACCATGGCCAGCATGCTGGCCGCCACCCTGGTGGACGGGCGGGACCGTGAGCACCGGTCGAGATCGTCCGAGGTCACGGCCCTGAACAACCGCTACCGGACGTCGGACGATCGGTGGCTGTTCCTGACCATGCCCGGGGGTGCGATGTGGCGACCTCTCTGCCTGGCGCTGGGTGTCGAGGACATGGTCGAGGACGAGCGCTTCGCCGACGCGGACTCCCGCCGCGAGAACATGGATCTGGTGGTCGAGCGCCTCGATCGAGCGTTCGAGACCAGGACCCTGGCGGAGTGGGGTGGGATCCTCGACGAGGCGGGCCTGGTCTGGGGTCCGGCGTCGAGCCTGAGCGACGTGGCCTCGGACCGCCAAGCCGAAGTCCTGGGTCTCTTTCCCGAGATCGAGCACCCTGTCGCGGGTACGTTCCGCACGGTGGCGACGCCGTTCGAGATGGAGGGCGCCGACCTCCGCCCGACCGGTCCGGCCCCCGAGCCGGGTGAGCACACCGGTTCGGTACTGCGGGAGATGGGTTGGGACGATGCCCGCATCGAGGCGGCCCGCCTTCGAGGTGCCTTCGGTCGGCCTGCTCGAGGCTAAGGCCAGGAAGAACCCGGGCTAGAAGGGCGGTCGAAGCGTGAGGGTTCTGGCGAAGACAGCGGTGTTCACGGTGGTCGTACCCGGGACGTTCTCGACTCTCATCCCTCTCCTCATCGCATCGGATCGAGGCGCAACGGGGGGAGCAGCCTTCGTACTGGCTCTCTGCCTGCTCACGCTGGGGGCAGTCGTGTACCTGTGGTGCGGGTGGGACTTCGCAATGTCGGGAAAGGGAACGCCTGCACCGATCGACGCACCGACCCGACTCGTGACCCGGGGGTTCTAGCGTTACACCCGCAATCCCATGTACGTGGCGGTGCTGACCGTGATCGCGGGCTGGGCTGTCCTGTTCGCATCGCTGATCCTTGTGGCGTACGCCGTGGCGCTGTTCGCGGTCTTCTCGCTGTTCATACGGCGCTACGAAGAGCCGCGCCTCGCCCGGGAATTCGGCGAGGAGTACGCGGCGTACGTGGAACGGGTCGGCCGCTGGCTGCCGCGATGCCGGTGTTGGAAACGGACCTGAGCTGTGGTGACCTATCTGGACAAGCCTGCCAGGCGCTCGCGACACCGCGCCGGTTTAGGCCGGTCGCCGCAGGGGTCGTGCGGCTCTCCTGCGGCGTGTGTGATGCAAGTCTCGGTTTGCCTGAGAGCTTGAGGCTGAGGCAGGGATGGGCAGGGCTAGGATCAGGGTGTGACAGCAGAAGGCGTTTCCGGCGCCGGACGCAGGCTCAAACAGCTAGCCCTGCGGGACCGGCACGAAGCCCTAGGCGCCCGCTTCGCACCCTTCGCCGGCTGGGAGATGCCGCTCCAGTACCAGGGGATAGTCGGCGAGCACCATGCCGTGCGCGAAGGGGTCGGCGTCTTCGATGTATCTCATCTGGGTCGGGCCCTGGTGCAGGGTTCGCAGGCAGGCCCACTGCTCAGGTCGGTCACCACGTTCGATGTGACCAGGCTGGTGCCGGGCAAGGCCCACTACTCGCTCTACTGCAACGAGGCCGGCGGCATCGATGATGACGTGTTCATCTACCGGCTGGCCGGTGAGCGATGGGCAGTCGTCCACAACGCTTCAAATGCCGACCAGGACTTCGACAGGCTCCGCTCCGTATTCGGCGAAGACGCCTCCGAGATCACTGCCGAGACAGCGATGCTCGCCGTACAGGGCCCGGACGCGATGTCGCTTCTCGGCAGCGTCCTCGGGGACGCCGTAGCAGGGCTCGAGATGCGGTCGTGCGTGGAACTCGACTGGGAGGGTGGGCAGGTGATGTTCGCCCGCACCGGTTATACGGGCGAGGACGGCGGCGAGTGCATTGTCGGGGTCGCGCACGCCGCGGCGCTTTGGGATGCCCTGATCGAGGGAGGGGCATCGCCCGCGGGTCTCGGGGCCCGGGATACGCTGCGCCTGGAGGCCGCGCTGCCCCTTTACGGCAACGATCTTGACGCGGCGACGAGCCCCTACGATGCCGGCTTGGGCTTCGCCGTGACCCTCGATGACGGGGCGCGCTTCACAGGGCGCGAAGCGCTGGCCGAGGCCCGGGACCGACCCCGGACGCGGCGCCTCGCCCACCTCGAGGCGCGCGGGCGCGGTGTGCTGCGGGCGGGCTATGCCGTACACGCTCAGGATGGCGGCGAGCCCGTGGCCCGGCTCACCAGCGGAAGTTTCAGCCCGAGCTTGCGTCTCGGCATCGGCATGGCCTACCTTCCCGTGAAGCTTGCGAAGACCGGCACCCGGTTCGATGTCGACGTACGCGGCCGTATGCTCCCGGTCGAAGTCGTGCGCCGCCCGTTCTACCGAAAGTCGAGGGAGTGATGAAGGCCGATTACGAGATTCCCGACAACCTTCTCTACACGGAGGAGCACGAGTGGCTGCGCCGTGACGAGGAGAATCCGGACCAGGCCACGATCGGCATCACGGACTTCGCCCAGGACAATGTAGGAGACGTGGTGTACCTGGACCTTCCCCCCGAGGGAGACAGCGTCTCCGCCGGTGAGACCTGCGGCGAGATCGAATCTGCCAAGACCGTCTCCGACCTCTACGCCCCGGTGGATGGCGTCGTGGTCGCCACCAACGGGGACCTCGAAGACCAGCCGGAGTTGGTTAACGACTCCCCCTACGGAGACGGCTGGATGATCCGTGTCCGCATGGCCGATGCGGCACAGCTCGAAGACCTGCTCGACGCCTCCGCCTACCGGGCGTTGATCGAGGAGCATTGAGACCCTGATGTCCTCACGGTCCTCGGGTTCACCGCATCCCTACATCCCGGCCACGGAGGCGGATCGGGCGCGGATGCTGGAGCGGATCGGCGCCCCCGACGTAGGCGCGTTGTTCGCCGACCTGCCCGCAGCGATGCGGGATCCGGCGATCTACCTCCCGCCCGCGCTACCGGAGCCGGAGTTGATCGCGTTGATGGAGGAACTCGCCGGCGCCAATGCTGACCCGTGGCGACCTGATTTCTTGGGCGCCGGAGCGTACCGGCGTTCCATCCCGGTTATCACGGCATTCCTGACCGGGCGTTCCGAGTTCGCCACCTCCTACACGCCGTACCAGCCGGAGATCAGCCAGGGAACCCTGCAGGCCGCGTTCGAGTACCAGTCGGTCGTGTGCGAACTGACCGGCATGGACGTCTCCAACGCCGGGCTCTACGACGTGGCCAGCGCCACCGCCGAAGCCTGCCTGATGGCGGCCCGAGTCACGAAGCGGAGGACGGTCGCACTGCTCGAGCCGATCCATCCCGGAACCGCCGAAGTGGTCCGCACGTACGCACGGGGCGCCGGGCTGGGCGTGGATGCTGTCCCGTCGCCGGATGCGATCGGTGAGGAGCACGCCTGCCTGGTAGCCCAGCAGCCGGATTTCCTCGGGACCATCGTGGACCTCGAACCGCTCGCCGATGCTGCCCATGCCGTAGGGGCGCTGTTCGTGGCGGTCGCCGATCCGTTCGCGCTGGGCCTGCTACGGGCGCCGGGCGATGCCGGCGCCGACATCGTGACCGGCGAGGGCCGTGATCTGGCCGGTCCTCCCAACTACGGCGGGCCGTCCCTCGGTTTGTTCGCGGCGCGCACCAAGTACTTGAGGCAGATGCCGGGTCGCATCGTCGGACGGACCAGAGAACTCGCAGATGGAAACGGCAGGGGAGAGGAGCGCACCGGATACGTGCTCACATTGCAGGCCCGCGAGCAGTTCATCCGGAGGGAGCGGGCCACGTCCAACGTGTCCACCGCTCAGGCCCTGATAGCGGTTGCCTTCACCATCACCGTCCAGGCGCTCGGCCCGAGCGGTATGCGTGACTCCGCCGTGCTCTGCTACCAGCGCGCCCACGACGCCGCTTCCCGGATAGCGGCGCTGCCCGGTTACGAGACACCCGAACGCGGGCCCTGGTTCCAGGAGTTCCTCGTCCGAGGGCCCATCCCCGCCCCTGACCTGGCCGCTCGGCTGGCCGAGCGCGGCATCGGAGCGGGTCTCGACGTATCGGCGCGGCCGGAGCCCGAGACACGCGATGCCCTGCTGTTCGCCGTGACGGAGGCGACTCCCGATGCGCACGTCGACGCGTTGATCGGGGCGCTGGCGGAGATAGGGGGAAAGGCGTGAGCGGCTCCGGACCTGGCGTAGCCGACTTCGGAGCGCGCCTGAGCTTCGATCGCGGAGAACCGGGCCGCCGAGCCGTCGATGTGCCCTCGTGGTCGGGAGAGGAGACTCCTCTGCCGGACGATCGCCTGCTGCGTGACTCCGTGCGGCTTCCCGAGCTCAGCCAGGGAGGGCTGGTGCGCTACTACACGGCCCTTTCGGCTCGGAACTACGGCATCGACTCGGGAACGTACCCGCTGGGCTCCTGCACCATGAAGTACAACCCGAAGGTCAACGACACGGTGGCGTCCCTTTTCGGGTTCGCACGAGCACATCCGCAGGCCCCGGCGGAGGACGTCCAGGGCACTCTGCGTATCCAATTGGAGTTGGGTAACGGTCTGGGAGAGCTCACCGGCCTTCCAAACGTCAGCTTCGCTCCCGCGGCGGGCGCGCACGGAGAGCTGGCGGGTATTTTCATGGTGGCTCGGGCCCTCGAGGAACGGGGAGAGCTCGGAACCCGTCGCCGCATCCTCGTTCCGGATTCGGCCCACGGCACCAACCCGGCAACCGCGGCGATGGCCGGATTCAAGGTCACGCAGATCCCGACCGGCGCCGATGGCTCGCTCGATCGGGCCACGATCGAGCGAGAGCTCGACGAGACCGTGGCGGCGGTCATGGTCACCGCGCCGAACACCCTCGGGTTATGGGAGCGCGGCATCGAGGAGGTCGCCCGACTCATCCACGACGCCGGTGGGTACCTGTACGGCGACGGAGCGAACTTCAACGCGATCATGGGCCGCGTGCGCTTCGGAGACCTGGGCTTCGATGTCGTCCACCTCAACCTCCACAAGAGCTTCAGCACCCCTCACGGTGGCGGAGGTCCGGGCGCCGGACCCGTATTGTGCTCCGAGGAGTTGGCTCCCTACCTGCCGACGCCGGTGGTGGAGGAAGGCGATGACGGTCTCGTGCGCCTGGTCGCGCCCGAGCGCAGCATCGGACGGCTCCAGCAATTCCAGGGCAACGCCGCCGTCCTGGTCCGGGCCTATGCGTACATGCGGGCGTTGGGGCTCGACGGCCTGCGCGCCGCCTCCGGCCAGGCCGTGCTCAACGCCAACTACGTGCGCGCCCTGCTCCATGGCCATTACGACCTGCCGTACGACCGTCCGGTGCTGCATGAGGTGGTTTTCTCCGGCTCCCGCCAGCGCCGGGAGCTCGGGGTGCGAACCTACGACATCGCCAAGCGCCTGATCGACCACGGTTTCCATCCGCCGACGGTCTACTTCCCGTTGATCGTCGAGGAGGCTCTGATGATCGAGCCCACCGAATCCGAGCCTCCCGAGGCGATCGAAGCGCTGGTCGAAGCCCTGATCTCGGTGGCGGAGGAAGCCGAGAGCGATCCCGACACGCTGCACCACGCGCCCTGGACCGCACCCATAGGCCGCCTGGACGAGGCCACCGCCGCCCGCCGCCCCGTACTCCGCTGGCAGGACGGCTCGTAGGATCCCATTTCAGGCTGTTCCAAAGTCAGACTTCGGAGCAGCCTTCCGCGAAGGCGGCGCTTCGCGACTGTGTAGCCTGGGAGCGTGTTCGAGCACCCGATCCGATGGGAGTCCCGACGCTCGCCGATCCTGTCGACGAGGGGTGTGGTGGCCTCGAGTCAGCCGCTGGCTACCCTGGCCGGAATCTCGGTTCTGCAGTCGGGCGGCAATGCAGCCGACGCCGCCGTTGCGACCGCCGCGGCGCTGGCGGTAGTCGAACCGGGCTCCACGGGCATCGGCGGTGACTGCTTCTCCCTCTTCTATGACGCCGGCCGAGGCGTGGTCGATGCTGTCAACGGCAGCGGACGGAGCCCCAAGGCTCTGACACCGGAAATTGCCGGGGGACCGGCCGGTTTCGATCCCCAGGGACCCCACGCGGTAACTGTGCCCGGCACGGTCGCAGGCTGGGTGGACACCGTGGAGCGCTTCGGGCGTATGTCGGTGGCTGAGGTGCTGGCGCCGGCCATCGCGCTGGCCGAGGACGGGTTTCCGGTGACGCCCATCATCAGCGGCGGCTGGAAGGGGCAAGAAGATCTTTTGAGGGCCAAGGGACCTGCCGGCCACGATCTGCTGGTGGACGGCCGTGCTCCGAGGCCAGGGGAGGTGTGGACAAACGCGTCGATCGCCCGGGTGATGCGCGCCGTGGCGGAGGGCGGCGCCGATGCCTTCTATAGCGGGTGGCCGGCGCGGGCCATCGTAGAGGCTGTGCAGCTGAACGGCGGCTGCATGACGGCCGACGATCTCCGAGATCACCGCTCATCCTTCGACAACCCGATCTCAACCACCTACCGTGGCTACACCATCTACGAGTGTCCTCCCAACGGCCAGGGCATCACCGCGCTAATGGCTCTGAACATCCTGGAGGGATTCGACATCCCTTCGACCCGACCGAGGTCGCCGGAAGCGTTGCACACAACCATCGAGGCGATCCGCCTGGCCTTCGCCGACGCCCGGGCCTACGTCGCGGATCCCACCCGCTCCCGCGTCCCCGTCACTGCCATGCTCAGCAAACGGTACGCGGCGAAGCGTCGCCGGCTCATCTCCTCCGATGGCGCGATCGAGTTCGCAACCGCCGGACACCTGCCGGGCGGCTCCGACACCGTCTACCTATGCACGGTCGACGGAGAGGGGAACGCATGCTCCTTCATCAACAGCAACTATCACGGCTTCGGAAGCGGCATCGTGCCCCGTAGCTGCGGATTCAGCCTGCAGAACCGCGGTGCCGGGTTCGTCCTAGAACCGGACCACCCCAATGCCCTGGAGGGCGGGAAGCGCCCCTACCACACCATCATTCCTGCCATGCTCACCCGGCCCGATGGGTCGCTCGTGGGGCCCTTCGGGGTGATGGGCGGGTGGAATCAGCCCCAGGGACATGTCCAGGCGGTGATCAATCTGGTGGACCGCGGCATGGATCCCCAGAGTGCCATAGAAGAGCCTCGCTTCTCGATCTACGACGACCCGCCCAATGGCAATATCTGGGTCGAGGACACCATACCGGAGGGCACGATCAGCGCCTTGGCCCGACTCGGGCACCCCGTCCGTCCCGCTTCGGGCGGCCTGCGAACAAGAGTGGTAGGCCAAGGGCAGATCATCGTGCGCGACCCGGAGACCGGCGTCCTCTGGGGCGGCTCCGATCCCAGAGGCGACGGCTGCGCCATCGGTCTCTGATCTCTCTTTTCCTAAATCACCTGCGATGAGGCTGCGGGCGTTCGTCTAGCGTCAGATCGGTCAACGCAGTCAGGCGTGCCGGGATGCCCGAGCCGGACTCCAGGTCTGCCGACGGTGTCGCCCGGCCAAAGCGGGTCGTGATCGGTACCGTCCCCGCCCACGAAGGCCCTTCGATGTCCTCGGGATCGTCGATCGGATCCCCGGTTCTCACTTTCGCGGATGCTTCTACCAGGGAGAGCTCCAGGACCAGGGTCTTGCGCAGCTCGGACAGCGACGGCGGGCGGACATCGTCCCAGTGGGGTACTACGTGGTCGGTGATGAGCCTGAGGGCTTCGAGCTTCCGCCTCTCGTCGCGGATCCGTAGGCCGCGGCCCCGCACCACCACCGAGCGGTAGTTCATCGAGTTGTGGAAGGGGGAGCGGGCCATCACCAGCCCGTCGAGGTGCGTTACGGTGGCACAGATCTCCTGCTCATCACCCGAGCCGAGGAGGTGATTGGCGATAGCCCCGTGCAGATAGAGCATCTCTTCGTCGCGACCGTAAGCCATCGGGAGAACGAGGGGCCCGTCGGGTGTGGCCACACCGACATGGGCTATGACGCCGGCGTCCAGGATCTCCAACACGTCTGCCCGGTCGTAGCGGGCCCGTTCCCGGCCGCGGCGCACCCTCGTGCGGGCAGACGGCGGTGCATGGCTGTTCTGAGGTTGAATGTCGTCCATGGCCGGGGGAGGGTAGCGCCAGCGCCCGCGTAGTGGCAGCGGGGCCGGCGTCAGGAGTGGTCCAGGAGCGTTCGGATAATCCTTCTGACCTGATGACTGGTGTCGGGGGCTACCGAGCCGAGGCGGCGTACGAGTCTGTTGCGGTTGATCGAGCGAATGAGCTCGCACTGGATGAAGCTCGTGCGGTCGAGACCCGTCTGAGGTGTCGGCTCGACCTCGATATGGAGGGAAAGGCGTCGATACGTGGTCGTCAGCGGAACAACGATGACGAACGGGAACCCGGTCCCGAACGTCGGCGGCGGACCGATGACCAGGGCGGGCCTGTGCGATGCCGGCTCTCCTGGATACGGGTTGCCGAAACTGACGAGCCAGAGTTCGTCAATCGAGGCCATCGGCAACGGAAGTCGACTCCGCCTGCGCCAGGTACGAGGACCATGCTGCCCGGTCCCTCCGGAGTTCCTCGACTTCGGCCGCCACGCGATGGGCGAACCGTTGGCGACTAAGCGCCTCGGCGGCCTCCCGGATGGTCGCTCCGAGAGACACCCCAGCCCGTTCACTCATCCGCACGAGGCGCGCGTGAGTCTCCCTGTCTATCCGGACTGTTGTAGTACTCATGGTCTAAGTATACATTATGTATACAGCATCGTACATGCCGGTGCTCGAACTAAGTCTTGTGGACTAAGTTGGCTGAGGAGACACCGTATGCGAATCGTCAACATGCATGAAGCCAAGACACACTTGTCGCGGCTCGTTGCGGCCGCGGCGAATGGCGAGCCGTTCGTCATCGCACGCGCAGGGACCCCGCTGGTCAAGGTGATAGCGGTCGACGCTCCGGCGCCTGGACCGAAGCGGCGTGTGGGGTTCCTGGAGGGCCGTTTCACAGTTCCCGACGACTTCGATCGCATGGGAGCCGGAGACATAGCCGCCATGTTCGAGTCTGACACATAAGCCTGTTACTCGACACCCACGTCCTGCTAAGGCTCCATCGAGGTCGTCTGGAGGGGCCGAGGCCCCACTGTCGGAGCGGAGGCTCAGAGGGTCTGCCGTACCTTGTCGGCACCATGGAACAGGATGTCGCGCACCGCGTCGGAGGCCTTGCTGTGGAACTTCACCGTTTCCGGGTCGAAGTCCCTGGTGGGCCGAGGGGTGTGGGTGAAGTGCCGGTGGGTGTCCTCGCCGCGGACCAGCGCAGCGCTGTCCCAGTCGCCGATGATCTGGCGGGTCCTGGTCGGCATGTAGTGGAACGAGACCCCGATCCGGCGGTCGCCGGACGTGTTGGGGGAGGAGGCGTGAGCCAGCCGGCCGTTGTGCATCGAGATCTCACCGGGCCGTAACGGCATCGAGACGGTGTCGGCCTCGTCGACCTCCACCGTTATCTCCTGGCCACGGGTCAGCATGTTGTCCTCTTGGAACGTGTCGCTATGGGGCATGAACTCGCCCCGGTGGCTACCCGGCAGGACGCTCATGCAGCCGCTCTCGGGCGTGGCGGGTGACAACGCCAGCCAGACCGTTATCAGGTCGTCCGTGTCCAGCCCCCAGTAGTTGAGGTCCTGGTGCCACGACACGTAGGACTTGGTCTCGGGCTCCTTGATCCAGAACAGAGTGTTCCAGCACAGGATGTTCTCGCCGATCAGGTCCTCGACCGTATCGAGCACCGTCGCGTCACGCATCAACTCGTCGACCCATAGGAACAGCAGGTGGCACTTGTTGCGAAGGGCCCCTGACACCGGCCCACCCTGCTCGGATTCGAAATCCTCGAGCAGCCGCCGGTAGCCGGCCGCACGGGCCCCATCCATCACCCGAACCGGGCATATGTACCCGTCTCGCCGGTACTGAGCCACCTGGTCGGCGGTAAGGCGCTTGGACATCACGTTTTCCTCTCGGCAACCGCGCCTGATCCTAGCGATGGGGTCTCCCACGATGTCCGGTCCGGTTGTACCGGGCGGGATAGACTTGAGGAGAATGGGGTAGGCCCCGCCGAGTCCATAGTCCGGTCTGTCCGCGACGGCAGGAGGACCGCCCGCGAGGTGGTCGAGAATTACCTCGAGATCGCCGAGGCGAAGAACCCGGACCTCAATGCCTTCACCGAACTCGACCCCGTCGGCGCGCTGCGACAGGCCGACCTGGTCGACGCCGGGTCCCGCGCCGGCTCGCTGGCGGGCGTCCCGATTGCCCTGAAGGACCTGATCGATCATGCCGGGCATGTGACGACCGCCGGGTCGGGCTTCTACCGCCACCAGGCTGAGGTGTCGGCCCCGGTTGTCGAACGCTTGGAGGCCGCGGGGGCGATCATCATGGGCCGTACCGGGCTGGACGAGTTCGCGTACGGAGGCACCTCCGAGAATCCCTGGTTCGGGGTGGTTCGCAACCCTTGGGACCGCACGCTGTCGCCGGGCGGGTCGTCCGGGGGATCGGCCGTAGCCGTCGCGGCGGGGATGGCCCCGGCCGCCATCGGCACGGACACCGGAGGTTCGGTACGGGTGCCGGCCGCCATGTGCGGCGTAGTCGGCCTCAAGGTGACCCACGGCCGCGTCCCGCTCACCGGGGTGTTCCCGTACGCCGGATCGATGGACACCGTGGGACCGCTGGCCACCACCTGCGGCGACGCGCGCCTCCTGTACAGGGCAATGAAGGGGTTCGACCGGAGCGACCCCTGGTCCGACCCCAGGGATCTGCCCGGCCGCAGGCTCCGCTCGCTCGACCGGGTCCGGGTCGCCTTGCCCGTAGGCTGGCTCGAGTGGGTGCCGACATCGGATGAGATCAGGACCGCGTTCGAAACGTTCTGCGACCGGCTCAGGGAGGCCGGCCCGAGGGTCGAGTCGCGGCGCCACGAGGCCTTGGTCCCGGACCCGGTCCGCATGGCGCTGTCCTCGGCCGAGGCAGCCGCCGTCCATCGGCAGTGGATCGACGACCCCGACAAGCCATACGGACCTGAAGTCCGGGGGCGCGTCGAGACGGCGATACAGACCACGACCGACGAGTACACGCGGGCGTTGCGATGGAAGGCCGGATTAGTCCAGGCGGTCCGGAGGATCTTCTCAGAATACGACCTGATCCTGACGCCGACGGTAGGCCACAACCGCAAGACGATCGGGGTCGACGGGATAGTGGTCGGGGGCAAGCGCCACTGGACCGGCGACGTGATGGGCGGCTTCACGTCCCCGGTCAACGTGCTGGGCTGCCCGGCGATCTCGCTGCCCCTCGCCGACGACTGGACGCCACCTCCTGCGGTGCACCTGATCGCTCCCTGGTGGGAGGAGGAGCTCCTGCTCGACGTCGGAGAGTTCTTGGAACGGACCGGGCTCGTGGCATGGAGACCTCCTCCTGACCCCAGCCCATAGGCCAGCTTTACATAACGTGCATTATGGGACATCCGACACCAGGGTCGCTTGGCTGCGCTCTCCTATTGGTTTGTATTGCTGCCCCCATGCTCCGACTCAACGTTTCGATGCCGCATGACCCGTCTCACGCGGATTAATGGTCGCGGATCTCTCCCCCGGCTACACGCCTGACGCCGATCATTCAATCAAACTAGTTTGCGAAGCAAACTCAGGTGGTCTAGGATGGTTTTGCACCACGAACTACGGGCAGTGTCCAGGCCCCTGACGACTACGGAGGCACGCTATGGGGAGCACTGATCGCATCCCCTTTTCTCGCCACCTCTTCGCCGATGAATAGCCGTAGGCCGGACGGTCACACCTCGCAGCGGATGGTCGCCGGGAAGCTTACGACGGATCGGACTCACGAGGACGCCGCTTTTCTCACCGCTATGGGGCTTAGCAAGAGCTTCGACGGCGCACCGGTAGTCGACGACGTCTCCTTCTCCATCGGACGGCAGGAGGTGTTCGGGCTGCTCGGCCCCAACGGCGCCGGCAAGACGACCACGATCAGGATGCTCTCGACCGTGCTGGCGCCCGACACGGGCGACGTGACGATCGGTGGACACTCGGTGCTGCGGGAGGCGGACGAGGTGCGGAGGATCATCGGCGTCTGCCCCCAGGAGCTTGCCCTCTATGAGGAGTTGTCGGCCAGGGACAATCTGGTCTTTTTCGGGCGGATGGCGGGACTCGGTCGCAGGCAGGCAAAGGAGGCCGCCGCCGAGAACCTGGAGTTGGTCGGATTGGCTGACCGCGCGTCGGACGCCGTGCGGAAGTTCTCCGGGGGCATGAAGAGGCGGGTCAACATCGCGGTGGCCCTGATGAGCAGGCCCCAGCTCCTCTTCCTGGACGAGCCCACCGTGGGTGTCGACCCGCAGTCGCGCAACCACATCTTCGAGACGATCCTCCGGCTCCGGGACGAGGGCATGACCGTGCTCTACACCACGCACTACATGGAGGAGGCCGACCGGCTGTGCGACAACATCGGCGTGATGGACCGCGGCCGGCTCATCGCGCTGGACACACCCGTAGGGCTTAGGTCCACAATCGGCGATCCCGAAGAGGTCACGTTGGAGCAGGTCTTCCTCAACCTCACGGGCCGCAGTCTCCGCGACTGAATGCTTCGCCCACTAGTTCTTGCCTGGATCGAGCTGAAGAGGTTCGGCGCCGACCGTGGCGCCCTCGCCTTCGGCATAGCGCTCCCCATAGCCCTCTTCGCACTGATGTACGGCGTCTTCGGCCAGGGCGCGTCCTTCAGCGCTACGGCGAGCATTGTGGACCTGGACGGCGGCCCAGTTGCCGCCCAGTTGATCGACCGCGTCTCCGCCTTCGACGGGCTGGAGGTGGAGATGCTCACCGAAGCGGACGCCGACGAAGCCCTGGACCGCTCCCGCATCCTGACGGCGGTGTTCATCCCCGCCGGATTCTCGGAGCGACTGGAGGCGGGCGAGCCGGCGTCCGTACTCTTCAAAAGACGTGGCTCCGGGGGAGATACGGGCCAGATCGTCTCGCAGATCGTGCAGGGCGTCGCGCAGGACGTCGCTGCCGAGTTCGAGATACGCGAGTTCGTGCGCAGCCGGCTCGATGGCAGCGGCGTCCCGGAGGCCCAGATCGTGGCAACGGTCGGGACCCTGATCGAACGGGCCGCCGTTGTTTCCCCCATCGGGGTCGAGATCCGGGCCGTGGGCGAGGAAGAGAACGCGCTGGACAGGCTCATCCCGGGCGTGCTGACGATGTTCCTGATGTTCGCCGCCACCATCTCGGCCGCATCGATTGTTGTGGAGCGCGATACGGGGACGCTGGAACGTCTCCTCACAACCCGGCTCTCGGTGAACCAGCTCTACGCGGGCAAGTTCCTCGCGAGCGTCGGAAGGGCGATGGTGCAGGCCCTGATACTCCTCTCCCTGGCCTTTGCCGTCCTCAGGGTGGGCGGCGCCGTCGCGTTCGCGCAGGTGGTGGTGTTCAGCCTGCTGATCGCCGCGGCGGTCAGCGCGCTAGGCCTGGTGGTCGCGGGCCTTGCACGGACCCAGGAACAGGCGTCGTGGGGGTCGGTCTTCCTCACCATGATCCTCACCGTCTTTGGCGGAACCTTCATCAGCGTGGGAGAGACAGGGGTGCTGGGGTTCCTGAGCAGGCTCACGCCGAACAAGTACGCCATCGACGCCATGGGCGACATCCTCGCGGGCAGCGGCGGGCTGGCCGAGCAGGGACCGGAAGCCGCCATCCTGGGAGGCATCGCAGTGATCGGCTTCGTCGTAGCCCGCGTCGCCTTCCGCACGGCGTAGAAGGGAGGACGGGCACTTGAGAATCGTGCTGAGGCAGTCGCTCATCATCGCCGCGAAGGACACGCGGGTGTTCCTGAAGGACCGGTTAGGACTCGCGTTCGCACTGCTCTTCCCGCTCATCTTCGTCCTCGCCTTCTCCCTTGCGCTGCGCAACGTCGGCCCCGGAGACGAGCGGCTCTCGATCACTGTCGCCACCCAGGAGGAGGAAGGGATCAGCCACCAGATCATCGAGGGGCTCGCGGAGGAGAACACCGTCGACCTCATCGTCATGGAGTACGGCAAGGCGGTACAGGCCACCGAGGATGGGGACATCGGAGGATTCGTCGCGTTTCCCCCCGACTTCACTTCCAGTCTGGTAGGAGGCCGTCCCACGAAGCTGGAGGTCGTTGCACAGATCGGCGACCCGGAAACGGAAGCTGCGCTCGTCGGGTTCGCCAACGCTGTAACCGCGGCCTCCTCCAACACGAGGACGGCCGTCCAGGCCATCGTGCAGATTGCTGGGGTGGAAGCGTTGCCGCAGGACATGGTGGCTTTCGGGCAGGACCGCACCCTGCTCCGCTTCGAGACCGAGCAGATCGGCCCCGTGGAGTCGTTCAGCGCCGGCAACTTCACCGTGCCCGGCTACCTCACGATGTTCGTGTTCTTCGCCGCGGCCTTGGCCGCCGAGGCGATCACGAGGGAGCGGGAGAACCACACGATGGAGCGGCTCATGGCCAACGGTACGCGGCGAGAGTCGGTGGTGGCCGGAAAGTACCTGGGCTCCGTCTACCGGGGCGCGATGCAGCTCGCCGTGCTCTGGGGAGTCGGCCTCGTCGCCTTCCGCATAGACCTCGGTTTCTCCCCTGCCGCCGTCATCCTGATCTCCGTGCTGATGGTGCTCACCTCGGCCGCGTTCGGCGTGATGCTGGCAGCCCTGGTGCGCACACAGACCAGCGCCAACTCGGCGGCTGTGCTGGCGTCGCTGGTGCTCGCCCCCATCGGCGGCTGCTGGTGGCCCCTGTTCATCACGCCCGAGTGGATGCAGAGTCTCGCGAAAGTCACGCCGCACGGCTGGGCGAACTCGGCGTTCAACAAGCTGATGCTCTTCGGCGCCGAAGGAGGCGACGTGGTCCTGGAGATGGCGGCCTTGGCCACCTTCGGCGTGTGTTTCCTGGCCATCGCCTTCGTGCGCTTCCGCCTGTCACCCAGGGTGTCCTGACCACCGAATCCTCGACCACAAGCGGATTGCCATCTCAGCAGCACCCGTTTGCGGTTAGACGAGGGAGTGTCGTCAACGACCACTACGAGCCGGAACCTGCCCTTTCGTAGCCAACGGTTGTCTCGGTCGGCCTTGCTAGTCGGTTCGGTAGAGGTAGCGAATGTCCCAGAGACCGTAGAGGGTTGGTGTTGTGTTACCGAAGACGTTTCGCGTCGCTGTCAGACGCTCGGCCAGTGTCGTGTAGATGAGTGGCACGTTCTCGGCGATGATTTCCTGGGCTCGATGGTAGAGGTCCACACGCTTTTCACGATCCAGCTCCCGGCTGCCCTCGATGTAGAGGTCATCGATTGTCGCCTCCCATGCCGTCTCCGGTTGCGGTTGGTTGGGGTGCCACATGTGAAGCCCACCGCTGCTATGCCAGGTGTCGATCCCGCTGTAGGGGTCTGAACCACCGCTGAGGCCAATCACGACGGCCTCCCAGTCATAGGAATCGGTCAGCTGCTTGACGAGGTCACCGAAGGCGACCGGCCGGTAGTTCACCCTGAGACCTATCGCCTCCATGCCCTGTTGGATCAGTGTTGTGACCCTTTCGCGGACGCTGTTACCGGCGTTGGTCACCAGACTGAACTCGATGTCGTTGCCGTCGGTGTCCTCCCGTATGCCGTCGCCATTGGTATCGGTCCAACCGATGCTGTCGAGGATCTGGTTGGCCTTTGCGATGTCGTGCTCGTACCTGCGGACGTCCGGGTTGTGGAAGTCCCCGGCGGCGGGGCTTATCGGGGACCATTGCTCATAGGCGAGGCCATGCTGGATCCCGTCGATGATCGTGCGCTTATCGATGCTGTGGGCGACAGCTTGGCGGAACTGCTTGTTTCTGAACCATTCCAGCATTCTGGGCGCAACGTAAGGACCGCCGGTGTCCGGATCCGTGCCGGGGTTCATATTGAATACCAGGAACGTGGTGCCGAACCCGGGTCCTCGCCGGTGAATGGTGAAGTTCTGGCTCTCCTGGAGCGGCTCGAGTCGGGCAAACTCGTCACCGGATACACCGTGTACATCGGACTCGGCGGACAGGAAGCTAGCTAGCTCGCCCTCAAGGTCTGGAACTATGAGACGCACGACTTGATCGAGATAGGGAAGATTGTTCCCTGCTTCGTCTTTCATCCAGTAGTGCGGGTTGCGTTTGAGCACGACCCGGTCGCCGGGGCGGTATTCCTCGATGAGGAAGGGACCGGTCCCTATGACCTCTGCAGGGTGGGTGTCGATGTCCCAGGCTGAGGAGAAGGTGCCGTCGTCCACGTGTTTCTCAAGTATGTGCCGCGGGTAGATGGGTGTTCCCAGGGACCGGAGGAAGGGCGCGAACGGTCTGGGAAGAACGAACTCGACAGTGTGTGTGTCCAGTGCTTTGACAATCATCCTCGACTCCTCCCACGCGCCGCTCGCGGCGTCGAAGTGTCTGAATGTGAACACGGACCTCGCGCCAACAGGGATATCGTCGTTGTAAATGATGCGGTTGAACGTGAAGTCAACGTCTTGAGCGGTGAAGGGCTCTCCGTCATGCCAGGCCACGTCTGTACGGAGGTTGAAGGTCCACTTCAGACCGTCGTCCGACACCTCCCAAGCCTCAGTCAACCCCGGTTCCACCTGGTTGGTCAACCAAGACGTATCGGTCAGGCCCTCGAAAAGGTACCCGAGTATTCCTGTCGAGCCTGTGTCATTGGCGAGGGCCAGATTGAACGTGAGCGGCTCGGAAATGGTCGCTATCGTCAGCGTGCCACCAGGTACCCCTATGGAATACTCAAAATGCTCGGCGTTCTCGTGTAACCGGGCTATAAGTTCGGATCGACTATCTGATCCCACAGCTTGATTGATCCGCAGTACCCAACCGATATGTATGAGATCGGGATCAGTCAGTGCTCTACCGTCGGCTTGGACGACGCCCTCATTGATCGCGTAGATCTCCGGCCAGCGGTTCTCGTCACCGAGGTGTTCCATAGCGATCTTCCGCAGCGTGTCACCGGGCTTTACCACCACCGTCCCATCCATAGACGAGCTGCCGTTTTCACCGGACTCTTCACCTGTCGCCTGCGCACTCGAAGCAACAGAGACCACGACCAGCAGCCCAACAAGAACGCTACATAACCCTAACCGAGCCCGATAAGTCGCCACTCCACTCAACTTGCCAACATTGTGTTCTGACACCTCAGAATCCTCCAGACTGCCAATGACGTCCCACTTTCAGCCCTGCGCATGCAAAATCGATCAATCGCACGAGGATACACCGGAGCGAATGGCAGAGGCAGCGCAGAAGGTGACCACGGGTTGTAGCAAATCAGTCATTCTCTACGGCGCTGATAATTCGTCCACGTAGGTCTTCGGGCTCCGGTTGGCTGAGGTCGTCGCAGACGACGCGTTGAATGTGTCCCGTGAAGGGAAAGGGTGGCTGGTAGTCGTCGCTCACTGGTGTCCCGTAGTCCCGACCGATTAGCAGCCGCCCTAGTCGGAACTGGGTGGCTAGAGGGCTGTCCGACAGGTCCAGGGCGCCCACCTCTCGACCATTCAATGCCAAAGTGATGGTGTGGTCGTTCACAGCCGAGCCCTCGGTGTGGAGGAGCTCGAGCTTGTGCGTGCCTGCTGGGATCGGTTCGCTGACCGTGAGCCGTTCTGGCGTGCCTTGTAGGTTGAAGGTCACGACAAGGTGGCCGTCCAGGAAGTAGAGAGCCCACCCTTGGTCGGTGAAGTGGTCCATCATGCCGAGTCGTTGAGAGCAAATGATTCCGGCGGCATTCCGATCTCCGCCTATTTCGATGTCGGCGACGAGGCGGAAGCTGGACACGAGAGCGGAGGTGAGGATGGGCCCTCCCCCGGGCAGGTAGACGTATCGACGCCGGCCGACATGCGGGGGTGGCTCGATGGCCGCGGCCTGGTTCGCGTCCCAGAAACCATCCATGAGCGGCAAGACTTGATTCCGGTCGGCTTCGCGCCACCAGAGATCAACGAGGTCACTCAACCGTTCTGGGTAATCCCCCGCGACGTCGTTCGCCTCCGAGAAGTCCTCCTCCAGGTTGTATAGCGACCACCGGTCCGACTCGAAGTCATCGCTGCCCTCGATGAGTTCGCGCTCGGCCTGAAGCATGCTGCCGACATGGTCGGTGGTTGCCTTCCAGCCCTCGTGGTAGATGGCGCGGGACCCCAACATCTCGAAATACTGGGGAGTCCGCTCTATCCGGGCGTCCATGTCACGGAACGTGGGCAGGAGGCTCTCTCCGTGGAGGGGCTGCTGACCGACGCCGTCGAGCACGGCGGGACGGTCGGCTCCGGCCGCCTCGAGAGCCGTCGGCATCAGGTCGATGGCGTGACAGAACTGTTGGCGCACGTCGCCGTTGTGCTCGGCCGGGATGCCCGCCGGCCACCTCACGACCAAGGGAGTCCGGACCCCGCCGAGCCAGGTGTATCGCTTCCAGAGCCGGAACGGGGTGTTGCCGGCCCAGGCCCACCCCCAGGCGTAGTCACTCGCTACCCCTATCCCCCCGAGGTCGTCGAGATGGCCCACCATGGAGTCGATGTCGGCGTTGCGTGGTCCTTGCCCGTAGCGGCGAACCATGCCGTGGGGCCCTGCGTCGGCGCTGGCGCCGTTGTCGGACAGAAACATCACCAGGGTGTTGTCCGCTATGCCCATTGCATCGAGAAACCCCATGAGGCGCCCTATCTGGGCGTCGGTATGGGTGACGAACCCGGCGTACACCTCCATCATGCGTGCATAGAGTTGACGTTCCTCAAGCGGAAGATCCTCCCATGGGGCCACCCAGGAGGGGCGCTCGGTGTTGGTGGTGTCCGGCGGTACAACGCCCAGTTCCTTCTGCCTCAGGAAGGTGCGAGAACGCGCCGCCTCCCACCCGTCGTCGAACCGTCCCCGGTAGGGCTCGATCCAGATGTCCGGGACCTGATGAGGTGAGTGAGGAGCCGCGGTGGCGAAGTACAGGAAGAACGGCTTGTCAGGTGCTGCTTGTTGCTGATCCTGCATGAGCCGGATCGCCTGTGACGCCAGGTCCTCGGTCAGGTGGTAGCCCTCCTCCGGGGTGAGCGGCGGTTCGACGAAGCGGTTGTCGCAGACGAGATGTGGATTCCACTGATCGGTCAGCGCGCCGAGAAAGCCGTAGTAACGCTCGAAGCCGAGACCGAGGGGCCAATGCTCGAACGGGCCTGCCTGATTGCGCTCGAAGCGGGGTGTCAGGTGCCACTTCCCCACCGC